>JABSRS010000461.1 GCA_013214885.1 Gammaproteobacteria bacterium | reverse complement strand
AATATAAAGCATGGCATTAATTGAACTACTGCCACCTAAAGTTTTGCCGCGAGGGTTAAAAATCGTCCTATTATTTTGTGTACTTTCTGGCACGGTATCAAATTGCCAGTTAAGTGCTTTGTTTTTCATCAATGAAGCAACACCCAAAGGCATATGAATACTCCAATGTTTATCTTTGGGCCCTGCTTCTAATAAACAAACTTGAAAATTACCACATTTTGATAACTTGTCCGCTAATACACAACCTGCTGATCCTGCACCAATAATAATAAAATCAAATTTTGTCATAAAAAATCCCTTATAATATCCCTAATAATAAATGGCAACTTCATGTGAGTCATAAAGTTGCCATTAATTTAGAGCTAATAATTGTATTTATTCAGCTTAAAATGCAAAGTCATCTGCAGCTAACGACATCATAGTGCTAGCACCATTTTCAATACACGCGGCATGACCTTGCCCACGTGGTAAAATACGTTGAAAATAAAACTGTGCCGTTTTTATCTTCGCTTGATAAAAAGCCTGATCGTCGTCATTTATTGCTAACTTATCCTGCGCCACTTTTGCCATTTTCGCCCAAAAATAGGCTAAAGTGGCATAGCCAGCAAACATAATATAATCAACAGAAGCGCCGCCAATTTCATCGGCATTGGTCATCGCCTTTATGCCAACATCCTGAGTAATGCTCTGCCACTGCTTGAAATATGACATCAATGGTTTAATAAACTCAGCCATCTCAGGGTTGTCATAATTTTCTTGACAAAAAGCAGTCACATCGCCCATGAACGGTTTTAATATTTCGCCTTTGCTACCAAGAATTTTACGGGCTAATAAATCAAGTGCCTGAATACCCGTTGTTCCTTCATATAAACAACTGATTTTAGCATCGCGTATGAGTTGCTCCATGCCCCACTCTTTGATGAAACCATGACCACCAAATATTTGCACACCGTGACTAGTACATTCAAGACCGGTTTCGGTTAAAAAAGCTTTTGCTATAGGTGTTAACAAGGCTAATTTGTTTTCTGCCAGTGCTTTTCTTGTTTCATCTTTTTCTGCATGAGTAATATCAACCAACTGAGATAGATAAGCAAGAAGCGCTCGTCCACCTTCAGCAATTGATTTTTGTGTTAATAACATGCGGCGAACATCAGGATGAACAATAATAGGATCAGCTGGACCATCAGGGTTTTTAACACCACTGATTGAGCGCATTTGCAAACGGTCTTGAGCATAAGCTAATGCCCCTTGAAAAGACATTTCAGCGGCGGCTGCCCCTTCATTAGCCACTCCCAAACGTGCTGCGTTCATAAAAGTAAACATGCAGTTAAGACCACGATTTACTTCCCCAATAAGATAACCTTTAGCATTATCAAAGTTAATAACACAAGTGGCATTAGCATTAATGCCCATTTTGTGTTCAATAGAGCCACAATTCACCGCATTTCTATCGGCCATGGTGCCATCACTATTAACATTAAATTTAGGAACAATAAATAACGATATACCTTTAGTGCCTTCTGGCGAGCCTGGAATACGAGCAATAACAATGTGCACAATATTGTCTGATAAATCATGTTCACCGGCAGAAATAAAGATTTTGGTACCTGTTAGTGAATAACTGTCATCATCATTAAGCTCTGCTTTGGTACGCAACATGCCTAAATCGGTACCACAATGAGATTCAGTTAAACACATGGTGCCTGTCCAGTTACCATCAACAAGTCTAGGTAAAAACATTTGTTTTTGCTCATCGCTGCCATGCGCTTCAATGGTTGCTAACGCACCATGACTTAAACCTGGGTACATAGTAAAACTGTGATTAGCAGACACCATCATTTCAGCTATGGCGGCATTAAGAGAATGAGGTAAACCTTGACCACCAAATTCTTCACTTTGTGATAATGTTGGCCAACCACCCTCAACATATTGTTGATAAGCTTCTTTAAAACCATCGGGTGTCGTAACAACACCATCATTCCATTGGCACCCTTGTTGATCACCAATTTGATTAAGTGGCGCAATGACTTGTTCGGTAAACTTTGCAGCTTCACTAACGATAGCGTCAATCATATCGACAGTAGCATCTTGATAGCCAAGTTTTTCATAATGGCTTTCACAGTCAAGTAATTCCTGCATTACAAAAGTTATATCTCGAATGGGCGCTTTATATTCCAGCATTTATATTACTCCAAATAGTTTAAGAAAAGTTCAATGAACGTATGAATTGCATACTACGCCCGCCTTATTAATTACACAAATGAATAACTTTGATGAAGTACTATTCATAATCCATATGACAAATTGCTATTTTTTCCATACGATATATTAATAGTTATCTATTATGATTATTCATTTGTTTAATGAGTGAAGCGAGGCTAGCATTGAATTGAAATTGAAATTGAAAAGATAAAATAATAAATACTTTTTCATTAGTTAAAGGGGAACAACATGAATAATTTTTTACCAAAAAAATATCAACGCAGTAAGATTTCACTACTTATTGTATCGCTTCTCAGTGTAAGCGGTACTGCCGTCAATGCTGAAGAAAGCGCACAGGTTACCGATATAAAAGGCCTAGAGGTTATTGAAGTAACCGCTCAAAAACGTGTACAAAATCTACAAGAAGTACCTGTATCCGTATCTGGTTTTTCAGGAGACTTACTAACAG
>JABSRS010000460.1 GCA_013214885.1 Gammaproteobacteria bacterium | reverse complement strand
GCCCAATACATTGGCTCCTAGTTTGGCCATACTTTCACTTAAAATACCGCCGCCACAACCTACATCAAGCACCTCTTTACCAAACAAACCGTCACTGCCACTGCTAATATAGTTAAGGCGGGTTGGGTTCATTAAATGCAGAGGTTTAAATTCACCGCTTAAATCCCACCAACTTTGTGCTAATGCGGCAAACTTGGCTATTTCTTGTTGATCAACATTTTGATTAAGGCTGTCATCTTTGACGGAGTTTTGATCTGGGTGTTGTTGGTTCGGCATAAAGTCGTGCGCTATTTAAGTCAATAATGCACCTATTATAAGGTGCTTATTTACCTAAGCACAATTACTAATATAAGCCTTTAGTAATATTGCCAATATTAAGTGTCCGCAGCGTTAAAATAGTCATGCTAATTTTGAATTTAATTGCATCAATAATAGCCAGTTAGTTGTTCTTTAAAACCCGCTTATTTAACAAATGGTGCAATTTAAAGCCATGTTGCGGGCTATTGATTGCAGTTTGCCAAATTAAGCGGTTTATGGGCTAGCATCAACGAATATCTGTGCTAGAATCGTGCTCTAATTTTGTGTCTTTGTTCGCAAGGAAATGAATGTTCAAGTAAGCCGAACAGAGACAAATATTTTTAATAGACACAGGGATCTTAGCGATTTATGACTGAGTTGGCCAATAGTGTAACGCCGATAAATATCGAAGACGAACTTAAAACTTCGTATCTAGATTACGCCATGAGTGTAATCGTAGGTCGTGCCTTACCAGATGTAAGAGATGGACTTAAACCCGTTCACCGTCGCGTTTTATTTGCAATGGATGTTTTAGGAAACTACTGGAATAAGCCTTACAAGAAATCTGCCCGCGTGGTTGGTGATGTAATCGGTAAGTATCACCCACACGGTGATACTGCTGTATATGACACCATAGTACGTATGGCCCAGCCGTTCTCATTGCGCTATCCATTAGTCGATGGCCAAGGTAACTTTGGTTCGGTCGATGGTGATTCAGCCGCTGCAATGCGTTACACCGAAATCCGAATGAAGAAAATCGCCCATTCATTATTGGCTGATTTAGAAAAAGAAACCGTAGATTTCGCGCCAAACTATGATGGCACCGAACATATTCCTGTGGTGATGCCAACGCGGATCCCGAACTTGTTAATTAATGGTTCATCAGGTATTGCTGTTGGTATGGCGACTAATATTCCGCCACACAATATCAATGAAGTTATCGCGGGTTGTCTTGCGGTTATCGAAAATGCTGATATTACCATTACCGAACTAATGGAATTTATTCCTGGACCTGATTTCCCAACGGCCGGCATCATTAATGGTCGTCAAGGTATCATTGATGCCTATCATACGGGTCGTGGCAAGATTAAAGTCCGTGCCCGTGCCGAAATTGAAGTTGGTAAACATGGCAAAGAAACGATCATTGTTCATGAATTACCCTACCAGGTGAATAAAGCTCGCCTGATCGAAAAGATGGCTGAGCTAGTTCGTGACAAAAAGTTAGAAGGCATTAGTGCACTACGCGATGAGTCTGATAAAGACGGCATGCGCATGGTTATCGAAATTAAGCGTGGCGATGTTGGCGAAGTTGTACTAAATAACTTATACGCCCAAACACAAATGCAAGTCACCTTCGGCATTAACATGGTTGCCCTAGAAGACAGTCGTCCAAAACTATTTAACTTAAAAGAAATGATAAATAGCTTTATTCGTCACCGTCGTGAAGTTGTGACGCGTCGTACCGTATTTGAGCTAAAGAAAGCCCGTAATAGAGCGCATATATTAGAATCATTGGCGATAGCCCTTGCTAATATTGAACCTATTATCGAAATGATTAGAAACTCTAACACGCCAGCACTGGCTAAAGTTGCTTTAGTTACTAATGGCTGGGAACTTGGTAATGTTGCACCGATGCTTGAAAAAGCGGGTGACGATGCTGCTCGTCCTGAGTGGTTAGAAGAAGAGTTTGGTATTCGTGATGGTTTGTACTATTTAACCGACACCCAAGCGCAAGCTATTCTTGATCTGCGATTGCATAAGCTAACTGGCTTAGAGCATGACAAGATTATTGAAGAATACCAAGAGTTGTTAGACTTCATTGCTGAACTTCTTCACATCCTAGGGACGCCAACGCGTTTAATGGAAGTTATTGTTGAAGAGCTCAATGAAATGCTTGAACTGTTTGGTGATGAACGCCGCACCGAAATTTCAAATTCTACTCATGATTTATCACTTGAAGATTTGATCACGGAAGAAGATGTGGTCGTGACATTGTCCCATGAAGGTTACGTTAAGTATCAGCCGTTGTCTGAATACGAAGCCCAGCGTCGTGGTGGTAAGGGTAAAGCTGCAACGAAGATGAAAGATGAAGATTTCATTGAACGTTTGTTAGTTGCAAATACGCACGATACCATTTTATGTTTCTCAAACCGTGGTAAATTGTACTGGCTTAAGGTGTTCCAATTGCCACTAGCGTCGCGTCAAGCACGTGGTAAGCCAATCATTAATTTATTGTCACTGGATAAAGATGAGCGTATTACGGCGATCTTGCCAGTACGTGAATACTCAGATGACAAATGTATCCTAATGGCTACGGCTGCGGGTACGGTTAAAAAGACCATTCTTTCTGCTTACTCACGACCTCGTGCTAACGG
>JABSRS010000459.1 GCA_013214885.1 Gammaproteobacteria bacterium | reverse complement strand
GAAACCAAAAGCATAGAGCGTAGCCAAGAAGTGGCTTGTTCCTTTGATTTATTTGCGCTTAACACTCTAACCGGTCGAATTGTCGCCAAATAAAATGCAGGGTAAATTCCAGCAAGTAAGCCAGAGATTAGAGCGATGACAAATGTTGTTAGTAAAATAGGTGGAGAGGTCAGTGATGGTAAGTTCTTTAGGTCTAAGTCAAGAAACTGAGCAGCAAATGGTAACATTAGTTCAGTCAACACCAACGCTAAAAATGCCCCCAGCATGGCAATAATTAAAGCTTCACTGATAAACTGAGCTCGAATTTGGTTAAGTGTTGCCCCCATAATTTTACGTAGACCTATTTCCCTCGCTCTAAGACTTGATGTTGCTGTAGCTAAGCTCGCGTAGTTAATAATGGCCACAATTAAGATAAGCAGGGCAATTAGCGCAAAACCAATAACCATACCCGAGGTATTACTAGGTTTTGCCTCCCAATTAGGTGAATAGAGGTGAATATCGGTGATCGGCCTCGTTGAAAAGGTCACATAATCAGATGGCGTGGCAGTTGCCCGCTCGGGACTTTGGTGCACGAAATGTTTATTAACATAGTCGTCTAATCTATCGTTTATACTACTTATGTCGGCATCTGGCAGTAATTTGAAATAAGTGTTTGAGATCGCAATATTCCAAATATAGTAAAAATTTTCTTCAGGGAATATTTGCTCAAAAGAGCTTTCACTATAAAGAGCAATAAAGTCTAAATTTAGATGTGTGTTCGCTGGTAAGTCTTTAAATACACCGTTCACCAGGAAATTTTTATTATCGAAAGCACTAATTATTTTACCAACAGCGGGCTGTAAGCCAAAATATTTTTTAGCCATCGACTCACTTAAAAGTATTGAACTTGGATCTTTGAGTGCTGCTATTTTGTCGCCTTGCACTAAAGTCAGGGAGAAAAAATTTAAAAAGTTACTATCGACAAAAGCAATATCTTCTAAAAAGGTATTTTTCCCACTTTTTAACGTGATGTTTCTTAGCCATAATGCTCTGGTCGTGCTTTTAATTTGAGAGAAATAACTATCAATAGTTGGAGCAACATTAGCACTAACAAATGAATGGCTAGCTTCAGCGCTGCCAGGGTAATGATAAGTCTGCTCCACTCGATAAATATTATCGGCATCCGTTATCCAGTTTTCATAGGAAAACTCATAGTTAACATAAATAAGTGTTATTAATGCACAACTAATGCCGATCATCATGCTGAATATGTTCATAAAAGCATATTGCTTGCGTGCTTTTAAGTTGCGGAGAGCTATTTTAAAGTAATGTTTATACATTTTAATCTCACTATAAAGTCTGAGTATTTTTGCTGTTCTTGTTTATTAAGACCCCAATTTGAGTCGTTCCATATTTTGATATGTGGTATAGGGAGATATCACGACACGTTCACCAACTTCTAACCCTTCCAGTACTTCGATAAATTGATCATTACGACGTCCAGAACGGATATTACGCTTAATGGCTTGTTGACCATCGGCGCTGACCACAAACACCCAATTGCCACCAGTACTTTGAAAATAGGCTCCATTGGGGATCAGCTTAGCTGTACTGGCGTTACTTAATGTTAATTTGGTATGAAGTGTTTGCCCTCGGCGAATATCGATAGGTTGTTTGTTTACAAACTTAAGATCAACTCGAAATTGGCCATTGATCACCTGCGGATAAATTTTAGCAATAGTGAGGTCATAACTAATGCCTGCACTGTCATAACTTGCGCCTTGCCCAATGTCTACACGAGTCAGATAAAATTCATCAATGTTAGCGATCAATTTATAATTATCTGGTGTGTCTATTTGTCCCAAACGCTCACCACGGTCAATACTTTGTCCAACTTCAATATCAAAGCCAGAAAGCTTCCCGTCAACAGGAGCCTTTACGTTCAAGCTGTCTAAATTTTTTCTTGAAATGCTTAGGCCTTGTTGCAATTGCTGACCTGTGGTTTTCAAAAAATATAATTGTTGTTCTTGCATGCGTGCATCAGTTTTTTGGCTTTCAAGAGTGACTTTTAAACGGTCTTTATACCAAGTTAACGTGTCGTGAGTATCATCTACTTGGTTAGCGGCTATTAAATTTTTGTCTTGTAGATATAATTCACTCGCCAGTTTTCGCGTAAACATTTTAATTTGGTAGTTAATATCAATCAAGTTGCGTTTATGCAGTAATCTATTTTGCTCCAAAGACAACTCAATTGAACGCATATTGTTAAGTTGCTCTGCCACTATCGCTTCATTACGGGTTACATCTATTAATAATGATGTATTTGATAGCTCGGCAATTAAGTCACCCGCTTTCAAATTAATGCCATCTTCAACAAAAACGCGCTCTACACGGCCTCCTTCTATAATATCAAGAAAAATGCTGCGCGCAGGTGTTACGCGACCACGCAGACTTATAAAGTCTTCATAAGTACCAGAGATAACTTCACCAAATGCGATATTATCTTTGTTGACCGCCAATGAACGTTCTAAAGGCATATTGAACATGAAATAAAACGCATAGCTGAGGGAAATTACAGAGACAAATATAAAAAACCACTTTTTAAACGTTGTATTCTTGGCTGTGACTTTTCGATCCATACTTGAACCAGAGGCTGTGGCTATGTCTGAAACGACAAATGAGCTCTGTCTAGCTGTTGTTTGTGCTGGTACTTTTA
>JABSRS010000045.1:5206-15069 GCA_013214885.1 Gammaproteobacteria bacterium | reverse complement strand
AGGGTACCCTGAGCAGATTAAAAAATATCTCTAATATCAGCGCTCCGATTATCGTGTGTAATGAGGAACATCGATTTTTACAAGGATGTTATGTACATTGAAAATAGTGCTATATACTTTGATTATCTTGTTGACCATTTCCTGCTTCGAGGCGATAGCACAGCAGCACCAGTTAGAGAAAATTGAAATTGATCTATCACATAACTCCATTTATGCCACCATCCAGGATCAGGCAGGTTATCTGTGGTTTGCGACTCCAAACGGTGTTAATCGCTATGATGGCCAGCAAGTCAGAGTTTATGGTAGTGACCCCGATCTAGATTGCAGCCTGCCTAACGGTGAAGTTAAAAGCTTGCTGGAGACCACTAATGGCGATATTTGGGCTGGTACTGCCAATGGGCTTGCACGTTATAGTCGTACCCAGGACTGCTTTTATTCTTATCTGCATCAACAAATAGCACCTCTAAGCCACAGTAACAACGTTGAGGTGCTATTTGAAGATAACCTGGGACGGATCTGGACCGCTGGAAGTTATTTAATGGTGTTTGATCCTCAGACCAATAAATACACTCAAATATCAGATGCACCTGATGATGTAGGACATCGCTTAGATAAAAATGCGGTAACGGCAAGGGCCAACCCAGGTTACAAAGCTATTTATCAGGACCCACAAGGGACGATTTGGGTTGTGGGTATAAATGGTCTGGCTAGAGTGGATCAAATCACTAATAAAATTACTCAGGTTTATAGCCGAGCACCACACCAACAATGGCATCAAAAAAATTCAATCAATAGTATCTTGCCAGCAGACGAGCAACAGCTGTGGCTTGGTACTGATGACGGCTTGTTGTTAGTCAACAAACACGGCCAATTGATTAAACACTACCAGCTAAGCAGTAACACCAGTCGGCTCGGAATATTTGGTAATATTGTTGCCAGTTTGTATTATGACAACAAGGGGAATCTCTGGGTTGGCAGTTTTAATGGTGTCTATCGCTATCAACGTAGCAGCGATACTTTTATCCCTTATTTACGTACTCAGGCTCTTCATAGTAAGCAACGAAGTAATATCACCGTTAATTTTATCACTGATCATCAAGGGTTATTGTGGGTAGGCATGGCCAAAGGAGTCTATTTATATAATCAAACAACAGACAAGTTTTATAGTCAGCACAATACGAGGGCAAGTGAACAAAGTTTAATCAGAACTAATGATGGCAATAAATTTAAGCTGTTTTTAACCCGTAGTGGCACCATTCTGGCCAGTATAATGCCTAAGGGTTTATATAAAATAACTCAGAATAAAATAACGTTTAACCATTATCGCCACCTAACGACTAGTGATAACTATTACGGTAATAAGATCACGCGGGCGATCTATGAAGATCCTTTATTTATGGGCAATGTAGTTTGGTTTGGACTAGATGGTGGCGGGGTTAAACGGATTGAATTTTCCACCAACGCAGCGGGTCACCGAGTTACTAGTAACGTCAAACATTATCGCCAAAAAACCGATAGTGACAGTTTTACCGGTGAATCAATCTACGATATTCAACGCGACAGTCGAGGGCGACTATGGTTGGCAACAGACTGTGGTCTTAGGCAATGGAGTGACCACAAGCAAGACTTTATTGTGCTTGAAAGTGAAACGTTGTTACCCACAATTGATGGTCAGGCATCCGTTTGTGATACGCAGATCTTGAACTTACTTAGTGACATCAAAGGGGAAAAATTGTGGTTTGGAGGCGACAACCGTTTAGGGTATCTCGATTTAACGACAGCAGATTCAGTGCCTGTATGGTTAACAGCAAGTAATTACTCCCAACTTAAAGATAACATTATTTATAACATCTATCAGGATCATGCCGGCTTGTTATGGTTGGCTACCAGTAACGGCCTAATACTTTTTAATTCGAAAACCGCAACCATGCGGCAGTTTCAACATCAAAGTGATGACCCAAATAGCCTATCATTAAACTGGGTTCAAGGCATTACAGAAATGCCAGTGGGCACCTATTGGGTAGCGACGCGAGGCGGGGGCCTCAACAAACTGACTTTCAATCAGCAGCAACAACCAATTTGGCAGACTTTTGATCAATCTCATGGTCTGGCTGATAACTTTCTCTATGCTATTTTAAGTGATAAGCAGGGTAATTTATGGTTCTCGAGTAACCAGGGGATTACGCGGTTTAATACTTTAAATTATCAAAGTCGTAACATTACGTCCAAAGATGGTCTGCAAGATTACGATTACGGCGGCGCTCATATTGGCGACAGTGGTCAATTCTATTTTGGTGGGATCAACGGCTTCAATACTTTTAGGCCTGAGTTGGTGAGTACCAATCAGATTGCGCCTAAGCTCAGCCTTCGAGAGTTAAGAATCAATGATCATCCAATCAATCCTTCTTCGGTTAATCAATTAAGTCTAAGTTATCAGCAAAACTACCTTAGCTTTGACTATGTTGGTCTTCATTTTGATAATCCAGATTCGATTCGTTATCAATATTTTGTTAAGGGTATCGACCAGAATTGGCGTGATGCTACTAGCAACCAAAAAATACGCTATAGCGATATAGCATCAGGACAATATGAATTTTATATCAAGGCATCTAATGCAGATGGGGTCTGGAGCGAAGCGAAACTATTAACCAGTTTTAGTATTTCGTCACGGCCTTCGCGCAGTAATTGGGCCTACGGCTTATATGTTTTATTAATAGCACTGCTGGTTTTGTCCTATAGAAAAGGACGTAATTGTTATGATCGAATATTAGAACAGAGCATCGATCAAGCGACCTTTAGTCTAGCTCGCGCCAACGAAAATATTAGGTTGCAGTTTCAAAGCTTTGCCCACGAAGTAAAGACGCCGTTAATGTCGGTAGGTAATTACTGCAAGCTCGCCATCGACCAAATTAACAAAATCACAGATGATCAGGATATAAAACTAATACTCAATTACTTAACACAAGTCGATGATTCATTGAACGATATTCGCCAAGTTGTTAAGCAAGAACTCGATAATGCGGAATTGAGGATCACTACCAACAATGGCTTTTTGCATATTTTAGTACGCCCTGCAGTGGAATATTGTGTTGCCACCCGCCAAAATCGTATTGATGAGAAATCATTGGTGCTCAAGATTGATATCGTTGATAACCCAGTTATTTACGCGCAGGTTGGAGTATTAGAGTTAATGTTAGGCAATTTGCTTGATAATGCCATTCAATACACGCCCAAAGGCGGTACTATCGTGCTTAAGATCAGAGCAATGGATACCGACATTGAATTCACTGTAAAAGACAATGGACCTGGTATCTCAACACTGGACTATTACCGAATCTTTTTGCACGGCTATCGAGGTGATAGTCTCGAACATACAGACAACCGTGGCATGGGGCTATTTTTGGTGAAAAATTCCTTAGAAAATAACAGTGGTACTATTGAATTAATGAGTGATTTAGGACAAGGCGCTTGTTTTAGGGTTGAACTTCCTCGGGGGAAATACAGTCAAGCACAACCTTTGATGTTGAGGCCTAGCCTAGATATGGCACGAGATGTGGTTACGTTGCTGCCAGAAGATGTTACTTTTTCTAACGACCACCAGCAAAAAATCCTTATTATTGAGGATAACGATCAAATACGCCATTCTTTAATTCAAATATTAAATGAACAACATCAATGTATTAGTGCTTCATCTGCGGTCGAAGGTCTCAAGTTGTCCCAGACACAATTGCCAGATTTAATTATCACCGATATTAAAATGGAGCAATCAAACAGTGGTATTGAATTAACCAAAAAGCTTAAGGGGCACAGTAGTACTGCCCATATTCCGGTCATAATCTGTAGTGCGCTTAACGATGATTCGACGCGGATGCAGGCGATTGCAGCTCAGGCCGATTTGTGGCTTGATAAAATGGTCAAAGTGGAAATATTTCAGGCTCATGTCAATACCCTGCTGAGCCAACATGCACGAATTCGCAGCCGAATAAAACAAGACTTAAATCAAGTTCAGACTCATATGGTTGATCCTGAAGTCGAAGTAGAAGAAAAGCAATCGCCACAAGATGAAGCGTATGATAACAGTCAACAACAACGGTTTATCGCCACCGTTAAAGCGGTGATTTGTGAGCGCTATTTAGATGAGACGATCAATGTAGAAACCATGATTGCCCGTCATTTTAATGGCAGCATTCGTACTTTCCAATATAAAGCGAAAAAATACCTGCCTGGCGGGCTGACCATGAAGCAATGCGTCAATGGTTACCGTGGTTTACAGGCATTAAAGTTGTTGCAGCAAACAGACAAACCAATTAAAGCTATTTACGCGGAGGCGGGATTCACTAATGAACGTCAGATGAGTCGTTGGTTTGATAAGTACTTGGAGCAAACGCCAACTGATTATCGTGAAGGTAAGCGCGCGGATAATTCTAGTCAGCAGATCAAAGTCTTAGAGAATTTTTTCAATTAAATAATTAGCTATATTTTAGTCATGCTAAGCATGACCTGTAATCAACAATCAGATGCCACGATATCAGTGCCGTTACATCCAGCCACAACTCATTAGTATCCCAGAATAATATTTTTAATTTATCTCACCCACGGTTCCAAAAACAAACCTGAGTAGGCCTAATCATGAGGCTCACGCTAATATTTTTTCAAGTTTTTAGATAGTAATATCGTCATCGAACGTCAATTGATAACCCTTTGTTATTTTGGGTTGCTAGCACAATGTCTAAATCGCTAATCGGCTATTGCTGCACGATTTTGATCTAATGCGATCATCAACTCAATGGTAAACGTATTGAGATTATTAGCAGTAGATAGGGGCAAATTCTCGATTTCTTAGTCTTGATCGTGGGCCATAAATGACCGACAGAAAACCCAGCCTAAACCTGATCAAAAAAACGAAACAACGACTGCCATAACGCGCAAGTGAATAGATTTAACTGATTGTTATTAATGTATATTTCATGTTTTGTCAGTGGTGCATTCCTAAAGTGACGTACCACACATTTTCCCCTTGTTATATGCTAGATAAAAGCAAATTTACTTATTGCCTGACTCAGTGCTGAATTTAAAGCAGCACTATCAATCATTAGCTGAAACTACGATAAAAGGACTTCACTCATTAATATCATTCCAGTAATTCTAGCCGGTGGTAGTGGCTCCAGATTGTGGCCGTTATCGCGCACCCTACGCCCTAAGCAATTTTTAAAATTGATCAATGAACAAAGCATGTTACAGGGTACCCTGAGCAGATTAAAAAATATCTCTAATATCAGCGCTCCGATTATCGTGTGTAATGAGGAACATCGATTTCTGGTTGCTGATCAGCTTCAGGAAATAGGGCTAGACAACGCCCAAATTATTCTCGAGCCAGCGGCAAGAGATACAGCACCAGCAATAGCAGTTGCGACCATCTATGCCCAAGAAAAAATGACTGAGGATTCATTAATTCTGGTCCTGGCAGCCGATCATGAAATTAAAGATATCGTTGCTTTTGAGCAAGCAATCAAACAAGCGAGCCAATCCGCTATAGACGGCAATATTCTGACCTTTGGTATCGTGCCAGATAGTGCCCATACGGGTTATGGTTATATTAAAACCCACAATAATGACAGCTCATCAATTTTAGATGTCTCGAACTTTGTTGAAAAACCAGATGCGGAAACGGTACAAGGCTATCTAGACTCTGGAGAGTATTATTGGAATAGCGGGATGTTTTTGTTTAAGGCGACTAAGATGATCGCTGAACTCGAACAGCACCAGCCCGAGCTATTCTTGGCCTGTCAGAAAGCGGTATTTCATTCTGAAGTAGATCTAGATTTTGTCAGATTAGAGAGCAATGCGTTTTACGACGCGCCGACCATTTCTATCGATTATGCGGTGATGGAAAGATCATCTCAGATCAAACTCGTTACCTTAGCTGCCGGTTGGAGCGATGTCGGTTGTTGGAATTCATTATGGGGAATAAGTGATAAAGACAGCAACAACAATGTCTGCGTTGGTGATGTGATTACCAAAGATTGTACCAACTCTTATATTCGTTCAAGTCAAAAATTAATCACTACGCTCGGTGTCGACAATTTGGTTATTGTAGAAACCAAAGACGCGCTGTTGATTGCCGATAGAAGCAAGGTACAAGGGATTAAAGATATTGTCGTGACCCTTAAAAGTCAGGACCGTTACGAAATCAAACACCACCGCCATGTTTACCGTCCTTGGGGATATTATGATTCCATCGACAGTGGTTCACGTTTTCAGGTAAAACGGATCGTCGTTAAACCCGGTGCCAAATTATCAGTGCAAATGCATCATCACCGTGCCGAACACTGGATAATCGTTAAAGGCATGGCTAAGGTCACTTGCGGCACCACCACTAAATTAGTCTATGAGAATGAATCGACCTATATTCCGGTTGGCGAAATACACGCGTTGGAAAATCCAGGCAAAATAAATCTTGAGCTGATTGAAGTGCAGTCAGGTGCCTATCTTGGTGAAGACGACATTGTGCGTTTTGAAGATCGCTATGGTCGTCTCGAAAAGATTGTGACAACAACCAGTATCGCGGAGGCCTAAGGTGACTAATTTAACCTGTTTTAAGGCCTATGATATTCGCGGCCAATTGGGTAGCGAGTTAAACGAAATAATTGCTTACTCAATTGGTTGTGCTTTTGCACAATACCTAAAGCCGACCACAGTGGCAATAGGTGCAGATATCCGACTCAGTAGCGAGTCATTAAAATTAGCGCTGGCAAATGGGTTAATGGACTCTGGCGTTAATGTGATCGATTTGGGGATGACTGGTACCGAAGAAGTTTATTTTGCCGCTCAATATTTAGATATTGATGGTGCTATTGAAATTACAGCCAGCCATAATCCTGTCGATTTTAACGGGATGAAACTCGTCAAGCGAGGCGCTGTTCCGATTAGCGGTGATACTGGGTTAAATGAGATTAAAGCGTTAGCTGAGCAGAATCAGTTTACGTTAGCACCAAACCGCGGCAGCTTAAGTCATCACGCTATATTAGCGCCCTATGTTGACCATTTACTTACCTATATTAATCCGAAGGAAATCACGCCGTTACATCTGGTGGTTAATGCAGGAAACGGTGCCGCTGGGCATGTTATCGATGCGTTGGAACAGCATTTTAACCAACAAAATATTCCGATCCGCTTGACCAAAATTAATCATCAGGCAGACGGCCATTTTCCCAATGGTATTCCAAATCCACTTTTACCACAAAATCGCGCCATCACGGCCGAAGCCGTCGTTAAACATCAGGCTGATTTCGGCATTGCTTGGGACGGTGATTTCGATCGTTGTTTCTTGTTTGATCAAAACGGCCGCTTTATCGAAGGCTATTATATTGTTGGTTTGCTTGCCCAAGCATTTTTGGCCGATGTGCCGGGATCAAAGATTATTCATGATCCGCGCCTAACGTGGAATACCATCGAGCTGGTCGAATCTTCGGGTGGTATTGCTATTCAATCTAAAACAGGCCATGCCTTTATCAAAGAAAGAATGCGTCAAGAAGATGCGATTTATGGTGGTGAAATGAGTGCCCATCATTATTTTAGAGACTTTGCCTATTGTGACAGCGGAATGATCCCTTGGTTATTAGTCGCGGGATTGGTCAGCAACAGAAAAAAAACATTGTCGCAGTTGGTTGATTTAAGAATGGAATTATTTCCTTCATCGGGCGAAATTAATCTTAAATTGTCAGATCCCCACAAGGCACTTAACGCAATCGAGGCACAGTATAGCCCCGATGCAATCAAGGTTGATAATACGGATGGTATTAGCATTGAGTTCCCCCAGTGGCGTTTTAATTTACGACTGTCAAATACCGAACCCGTGATTCGGCTCAATGTTGAAAGTCGACAGGATCAGCAATTGATGACACAAAAAACACAAGAGTTAGTCGAGCTGCTTA
The DNA here is from genome assembly GCA_013214885.1 of Gammaproteobacteria bacterium. Lineage (GTDB taxonomy): Bacteria > Pseudomonadota > Gammaproteobacteria > Enterobacterales > Psychrobiaceae > Psychrobium. Next base: position 7,135 of record JABSRS010000045.1, on the reverse strand, counting down.
ATCAGGCATAAACGACGGCTAGCAATAAAGCTATCACACTAATTGTGGTGGCTAACTTAATGATTGAAAATCGGGCAATGCTCGTTAATGGAGAATAAATTGGATATTAGTATCTTTGGTATGGGTTATGTCGGCGCGGTTTGTTCGGCTTGTTTGTCAAAAAATGGTCATAACATTATTGGTGTTGATGTTTCACAAGATAAGGTTGATTTAATCAATGCGGGAAAATCACCGATTGTGGAACCTGGACTAGAAGAACTTATCACCAACGGCATGATCTCTGGTCGCTTAAAAGCAACAACTGATGCTGCTTTAGCGGTCAAGAATAGTGATATGTCGATGATTTGCGTTGGCACGCCTTCGATGCCCAATGGTAACTTAGAGCTAAATTATATCGAGTCAGTATGCCATGATATCGGGACTGCATTAGCGAATAAAACTCGCCCACATTATGTGGTAGTACGCAGTACCGTGTTGCCTGGCACCGTACGAAATGTCGTGATCCCAGCATTAGAAAAAGCATCGGGCGGGATTGCTGGACGTGACTTTTTCGTGGCGACCAACCCTGAATTCTTGCGAGAAAGCACCGCGATATTCGACTTTTTTAACCCACCAATGACGGTTATCGGACAGATGGATGATGAGTCTGGTGCCGTGCTGGCTTCGTTATATCAAGATTTAGATGCCGAGATTATTCGAAAGCCGATAGAAGTGGCCGAAATGATCAAATATACCTGTAACGTATGGCATGCCACCAAAGTAACATTTGCTAATGAAATCGGTAATATTTCGCGGGCACTCGGGGTCGACGGGCGTGAAGTGATGGAAGTGGTCTGTAAAGATAAAAAGTTAAATATTTCCAACTATTACATGCGCCCAGGGTTTGCTTATGGCGGTTCGTGTCTGCCTAAAGATGTCAAAGCTCTGACTTATCGTGCCTCGTCGCTGGATGTCAATGTTCCGATGTTAAATCAGCTGATGACCAGCAATCGCAACCAGATTGATAATGCGTTTAACATTATCAAGGGTCTCGGTTTACGCAAGATCACGATGCTCGGATTAAGCTTTAAATCGGAAACGGATGATCTGCGTGAAAGTCCTTTCGTTGAGTTGGCCGAACAGCTGATCGGCAAAGGTTATGATTTGAAAATTCATGATGAATTTGTTGAATATTCACGTGTTAACGGTGCTAACAAGGATTATATCAATTCCCATATTCCTCATGTGTCAAATCTGCTAGAAAGTGACTTGCAGAGCGCTATTGACCACGGTGACATCATTGTCATAGGGAATGGCAATAAGGCATTTGTTGAAGTGTTGGCAAGCTTGCCTGCCGACAAAAAACTGGTCGATCTGTTCGGTTTTATGGATCAGGTTTCTTGTGAGCGTAAACATGGAATTTGTTGGTAATTATGTTAGACCGAATTATAAATCCGTCTAAAATTCGAGCGTTCTCAGGGTGGTTGTTATATTTCACCGCTTTGGGAGGTCTCGCTCTATTGGTGCCTCCAGATATTTTTCTACCGGAATCACAGAAATTTATTTTTATTGTGGGCACCATTGGAATTTGGCGTTACTCAAACGGTATTATTCATTTTATCCGTGGCATGTGGTTTTTGTACTGGGTATTTCCTATGTTGCGTAGACAGGCCAATAAAATGGGTCAAGACGCAATGCCACCCCATGTCTATTTAATGGTGACCAGTTTTCGAATTGATCCCGATACGACTGCTCAAGTGTATAACTCTGTCTTTAGCGAGGCAAAAACCTGCGACATTCCCTGCACCGTTGTGGTGTCGATTGTTGAAGTAAGCGATGAAATATTAATCCGTTCGCTTTTTCATAAACATCAGCTACCGGATTCAGTCAGGCTTAAAATTGTCCGCATTCCAGGTACTGGCAAGCGTGATGCTTTGGCTTCAGGGTTTC
>JABSRS010000045.1:0-5196 GCA_013214885.1 Gammaproteobacteria bacterium | reverse complement strand
AGTCGTGACCTGCCTGATGATAACGCCGTCGTGGCGGTAGTCGATGGCGATACCATACTAGAACCAGGCTGCGTCCGTAAAACAGCTGGCTTGTTCAAACTTCGGCCTAACATGGCAGCCCTGACCACGAACGAAGTCTGTGAAGTCAGAGGCTCTTACATTATGAGCGAATGGCACAAACTCCGGTTTGGCCAACGGCACATTAATATGTGTTCAATGGCGCTGTCTAATCGAGTACTTACCCTGACAGGCAGAATGTCAGTGTTTAGAGCGAGTGTGGTGACCAACCCGATGTTTATCGACGATGTACAGCACGATAATATCGATCATTGGCGTTTGGGACGCTTTAGATTCCTAACGGGTGACGACAAATCAAGCTGGTTCAGTATCATGAAAATGGGACTCGATACCTTCTATGTGCCAGATGCCATGGTGAAAACCATAGAGCATCCGCCTCACAGTAGCTTTATCAAGTCTTCTCGTCAGTTAATGTACCGCTGGTATGGCAATAATTTACGCCAAAACAGCCGTGCGGTAAAACTGGGGCCGAAAAATCTCGGTTGGTTTGCCTACTATGTCGTTAACGATCAGCGTATCTCGATGTGGACCAGCTTGATTGGCTTATCGGTCGCTATTGTCGCGGCACTAAAGTATTCAATTATGTACAGCATTATCTATTTTCTTTGGATAATGATCACCCGTGGTCTGATTACGCTGACACTGTTGGCTAGTGGGCATAAAATAGGGCCAGCTTATCCTATTATCTTGTATTACAACCAGATTTTAGGTGCCATTATGAAAATATATGTCTTTTTCAGGCTTGATAGACAGTCATGGACTAGACAGCCGACCAAGTTAAGCGCAGATCCTGCTTCTTTTCAGCGCCTGTTTAACCTGTGGTCATCAAGAACCCTAACCTTTGCCAGCGTCAGCGTATTTAGCGCTGTGATCTTCGCACTAGTATAATTATTTGGAATAATATAAATGAGTCAAGCAACTACAAATCTTAATGTCGTCCATGAAACCGAGGTGCAGCGCCAATTTTCCCGGGTTAAAATTCCTGCGACACTAAGCATTAATAATAAAAAATATAAAGTCCAAGATCTGTCGGCTGGTGGTTTTAGCTTAGAAAATAGTAGCATGGACATTAAGCCAAGCCAGCTGTACCAGGGGAAATTAGAGTTAAATATTGATGGTTTTGATTTTAGTTACCACATCGAATTTAACTCTCTTAACCAACTGGCAAGCAACAACATTGGTTGTACTTTCCAAAATGTTGATAAACGCTTCAGTTCGGCATTGCGTTATATTATCACTGCTTTCTTAAGTGGCGAACTGCTAGTCACTGGCGATATCATTAATACACTGAGCCGTGACAATCACACCGATTCAAGAAATAAAAAACAGTTATTGGCCACCACTAAGACGGAACGCCTAAAATCGATGGTTGGCAGTTTGATATTTTTAGCCATCGGTTTGTCGGCGCTGACGTTTGTTGGACTAAAATTATTTGGCATATATTTTGTGCAAAGCTCACAAACTGCGCTGGTAACGGCTCAATCACACACCGTGAGTATGCCAAAGGCTGGCAATATTGAACCCTTGCTTAAAGGTTTGACCTCCGTCAGCAAGGGGCAGCTATTGGCAACCTTTAGCGGCGTCGAGCTTGAAGCTGATTTTAGCGGCCTACCATTAGCTACCCAACAAATTTTGTCAAAATCACTTGAGCAAACATTGGTCAATGGTTCAATTAGCAGTCCGTGTGATTGTCAGATCCTCAAGGTTAACGGCATCTATGGTCAATTCTTGCAAAAAGGTGACCCAATATTCACCTTGGTCGCTAATAACAGTCGTCCATTCATTACTGCAAAATTTAGCTTTAAAGATGCAGAATCATTGAAAGTAGGCCAATCGGTGGTGCTAAAAGTACTTGGCGATGTTGACGCTAAAGGTGAGTTTTTTGACGGCATAATTGAAAAACTAACGGTAGCAGCCGACGATAAAGACGTTACGGTGACGATCACCACTAGCAAAACAATTGAACTCAATAATCTCAATAAACCGGTGAAAGTTATTGCAAGTTCATATTTTGCCCAAACTTATTTAACATCATGGCTGTAACACGCTCTGTCAGGATCACACTAATGACTAAAAAACGAGTTAGTGCCTGCTTCCCTTTGATATTGCTTGGTGGCTGTTCGGCCATCCAGTATGACGAAGGGATAGCTGACAGGCTATTGACACAAGGGCAGCATCGCGAAGCCTATACTCATTATCAATATTTGGCCCAATTTGGCCTGCCAAAGACACAACGGAAACTAGCACAGTTATATCTACAGCAAGGCAACGATTATCAAGCCTTACTATGGTTAGAAAAAGCAGGGGCATCTGGTGATCTACCTGCGCAACTTAAACGCGCTCGGTTACTGGCTTTTAGCCAGGATCCTAACGTTAGCGATGTCACCCAGGGCAGGGCGCTTATATTACAGCTGATCGATCAGGGTTATGACGCGGCCATTAAGGACCTAATTAAACTGCTCGCACTCGGGCAGGGCAATTTTATTCCACCTAAATACCTGATAATTGCCCAGCAAAAAGCGCAGCAAGGACACCAGGCATCATGCTATTTATTTGGCGAGATGTATATTAATGGCCAAGCACCGCAACTTAGTGGAGCCCAAGCTAAAGATTATCATCTGTGTGCGGCTCAACACTTCGAAAAGGCCTTCTATGGTCTATCGGTGTTGTATAACCAGCAGCCTAATTTGGGTGATTTTGAGCAGGTATATCAGCTGCTCAAAGCCTCCAAGCATCCAAGAAAGCAAAATGTCGGGTTTAAGATTGCCAAAAAAATTGCCAATGGTTCATTAGCTCACTGGAACGGCCAACATGCGGAAACCTTATTGCTGTGGCTTGCTGAAACAGACCCAAGGGCCTATTACCATTTAGCCGTATTGTACGTTAAGCAACCGACCATCGGTAAAGATCTAACCGATATTATGGACGTGCTCTCGCAAGGTAAGGCTGCTGGTGACCTTGATTGTTATGCATTCGAGGCTGAAATGTATCTGTTTGGCATTCGCGCTATTCAAGATCCGTGGCGGGCCGAGAAATTATTACTTGAGGCGCCTGAGTCTTCGTCCTATATCAATTTCTTGTTAGGCGCACTGTATAGCGAAGGTTATTTAGGTGAGCCACATTATCCAAAAGCGCTGGCGTATCTTGATAAGTCAGCTGTTAGTGGCTTCAAACGGGCCGATAGACAGCTCAGTAAAATTTACAGTGGCGGCAGTGGTATAAAGTTTGATCTGATTGCCGCGGCAAAATATCAGCTATTAGCGCAGGCAAATGAAGATCAGCTATCGAGGTTTAAGCAGAAATTTAATATCTCAGAACAGCAAATGGCCCAGGCAACAGCCCAAGCTGAGCATGAGCAAAATAAACGCCTGAGTTCGCCATTAAATAACAAGGATCAATTAATATGAGCAACAGGCAACTTTTGCTTGGCGTTACTTTGTTAAGCTTGTCAAGTACCGCTTGCGCCTTCTCCTGGGAGCATCGTGTTGATGCTAATGTTGGCTATATTGATCGAAGCGAGAAGGAATTAGGCCTTAAAAACGACGGTCAGCTTCGTAATAGTTACTTACAAATTAACGCCCAGGGTCAATATAAATTATCCACAGATCAATATTTTTTTGCTAAGGCCAGAGGTTTTTATTCAACAGATAGCATTAATCTTGAGCCAGAATTAGGCGGGCAAGCATCTAAGTATTATCTTGAATTACAGCAGTTGTATTTTAAAGCTGACAACCTGATATATCCGGGCGTCAGCGCAATCTTGGGCCGCAAGCGCCTGCGCGATGATACTGGCTTGTGGTGGGATCGTGATTTCACCTTGGCGTCATTACAAATTGAACGCAGTCTGTTTAGTGGGTTTATTGCGATTGGCGAGAATTTTAACCAATTTAGAACCGATAACAGTGATTATAAACAGCGCGATCAAGATTTGTTTCGCTTATTAGCCACGGCGTCATGGCACTGGAGGTATCAGCAATTTATCGATGTTAACTTCAGCTACCTCAATGATCATAGTTCAATCAATCAAATGATAACGGGTGCAGCCATCGATGATCCTAGCGACCCTAAAGTGGCGTGGTTAGGAGTGCGTTCACACGGCGCCGGCCAGTTAAACGATGATACGGTGATTAATTATAGTGCCCAGTATATTCATCAACAGGGCGATATCAGTTATTTAAATGCTGATGGTGTCGATAATAAAAAGGTCAAAGGCTGGTTAGTTCAAGGCGATATCTCTGCCCAGATGAATTATTTATTCCAGCCGGAAGTCGGCTTTCAGTTTGCGCAAACCTCCAACAATTGCGATCACAATACCGAAGGCAGGTTCTTCCAAAGTGGCTTACACAGCAATAGAGCTAAGCTGGTTGCTAATATGGCTGCAATTAACCGGTACAACGATGCCTATCGCCCTGAGCTCTCTAATATCCAGGTATTAGGCGCTTACCTGAAAATGCAATTCGCCGCCGAAGTGAAACTTAACCTATTGCTAAACCACTTTACTCGGGTTAACACCGATCTAGATATTGGTCGTTCGGAAATCGATGTTCCATTAGTTGCAGGTCGCGACGAATTAGGAGTTGCTGCAGATTTAGTGGTCGAATACACCCCCCAACTGACAAGTACTCTATTAAACAGCAGTACGATAAAACTTCGCTTGTCGAGTTTTTGGCCTGGCGCTGCCTATGGCAACAGTGTTAATGACCAAAGACATCGGGCATTGCTAGAATGGAGATTAAACTTTTAATGAAAAAATTATTATTAATATTGACCTTGTTAGCGTCATTTTGTCAGGCTCAAGAAGTCACTCTGTTACCGCTTGAGGCAACAGTCGCTGATGTTAAAGCCCCTAAATTACCAGACATTACCAAATATAACCTGGAGTGGGTAAAGAAGCAGTTACCTAACAACGTTAAACCTGGACAAATTAAGTTGGAAAAAGTATTTGATATCGCTGAATTTCAACATTTCACCTATGGTGTTCGGGCGATGGAATGGGTCAAACGTCAAACAGGTTTTCCACAAGCTATCGTCGTTAGGGACGGCGTAGCACGGTTATCTGACATTGCCGAAAATATTGACCGTCAATATTTTTCATTGCAATCAGACGGCTCCTACATC
>JABSRS010000458.1 GCA_013214885.1 Gammaproteobacteria bacterium | reverse complement strand
GGAAACGCCATCCCTGAACTTGCTAAGAAAATTGCCGATCGTCTCTACCTAAGATTAGGTGATGCGACTGTTGGTTGTTTTAGTGACGGAGAAATTAGCGTCCAAATTAACGAGAATGTACGTGGTGCTGATGTTTTCATCTTACAATCAACTTGTGCCCCAACTAATAACAACCTAATGGAATTATTAGTAATGGTCGATGCTCTACGCCGTGCTTCTGCTGGACGTATCACTGCCGTTATCCCTTATTTTGGTTACGCTCGTCAAGATCGTCGAGTTCGAAGTGCCCGCGTGCCAATTACTGCTAAAGTAGTGGCAGATTTCTTATCAAGTGTTGGTGTTGACCGTGTTTTAACGGTTGATTTACATGCCGAACAGATCCAGGGGTTCTTCGATGTTCCTGTTGATAACGTATTCGGTACTCCAGTATTACTCGATGATATTAGAAGTCGTAAATTTGACAATCCGATCGTGGTCTCTCCAGACATCGGTGGTGTCGTGCGTGCTCGCGCATTGGCTAAGTTATTAGATGATACCGATCTAGCCATTATCGATAAACGTCGTCCGCAAGCCAACGTTTCTCAAGTAATGCATATCATTGGTGATGTTAAAGACCGCGATTGTATTATCGTTGATGACATGATTGATACTGGTGGTACCTTGTGTAAAGCGGCTGAAGCATTAAAAGAGCATGGCGCCCGTACTATTTATGCTTATGCGACTCACCCAGTTTTCTCAGGTAATGCGGTTGAAAATGTTAAGAACAGTGTGATTGACCAATTTATCGTGACTGACTCGATTCCATTATCACCAGAGATGATTGCAACGGGTAAAGTTAAAGTACTTTCTTTAGATAGCATGATGGCTGAAGCACTACGCCGCGTCTCTAACGAAGAATCAATCTCTGCGATGTTCAAGTACTAATTATCCACTGGCTATTAGCGTTATAACGTTTAATAGTTCAAGATGATAAAGCCATCACTTATTTAGTTAAGTGGTGGCTTTTTTAATGGCAAATCTTCGTTGCGGTTTTATTGTCCGTTGGTTATAATGTCGCGCCGAATTTTTTCGGAATCGCGGGGATTTTGGTCGCAAAAATCCTCAACCTTAAATACATTTATTTGGAGACATTAACATGTCTAATATTATTCTTGATGCAGAACTTCGTACCGACCTAGGGAAAGGTGCGAGCCGCCGCCTACGTCACGCGAATAAAATGCCTGCAATCATCTACGGTGGCGATGCTGCACCTATCTCTATCATGTTTGCTCAAAACAAATTCTTCAAAGCTCAAGAGCAAGAAGCTTTTTACTCTTCAATTCTTACTATCAAAGTTGACGGTAAAGAAGAGAAAGTAATCGTTAAAGCAATGCAACGTCACAGCCACAAGGCAATCGTAAACCACGCTGATTTCCTACGTGTTGACGAGACTCATGTAATCCATACTTTAGTGCCAGTACACTTCATTAACGAAGATACTAACGCAGCACTTAAAGCTGGTAGCATTATCTCTCACAACATGAACACTGTTGAAGTTGCATGTTTACCAGCTAACCTTCCTGAGTTCATCGAAGTTGATGTTGCAGCTCTAGAAGTTGGTCACCCTATTCACCTTACTGATTTAGTTTTCCCTGAAGGCGTTACTTCAGTTGAACTAGGTAAAGGCGAAGGACACGATCAAGCAGTAGTATCAATCCACGCTCCTAAAGTTGCGGTTGCTACTGATGAAGACGCTGCTGAAGCGGCTGCTGAATAGGTCTGAGATAAATTCTTGGAAGCTATTAAGCTAATAGTGGGCCTGGCCAATCCAGGCCCCGAATATGCCAACACTCGCCACAATGCGGGTGCTTGGTATATTGAACAACTCGTCAACTGGCACAACACCTCTCTCAAACCAGAAACGAAATTCTTTGGTCAAACCGCTCGAGTAAATATCGAAGGTAGCGACGTCAGAGTTCTTGTTCCATCAACCTTTATGAATCGTAGCGGTCAAGCCGTTGCAGCAATGGCTAAGTTTTATCAGATCCCAGCAGAAAGTATTCTGGTGGTTCACGATGAGCTCGACTTAGATCCAGGCATTGCCAAATTCAAACAAGGTGGCGGACACGGTGGCCATAATGGCCTCAGAGATATTATTAGTTGTCTGGGCAACAATAAAGACTTTCATCGCCTGCGCGTTGGCATTGGCCACCCAGGACACAAAGATAAAGTTACCGGTTATGTGTTAGGCAAAGCGCCATCGGATCAGCAAAACACGATGGACGGCGCAATAGACGAAGCGGTTCGCTCAACCAGTCTGATCTTTAGTAAAGATCTAAACGCCGCAAAAAATCGGCTACATACATATAAAGGCTAATCGCCTTGCGTAGTCACTCTCAACAAAAATTTTAAGGAATCACCATGGGTTTCAAATGTGGTATCGTCGGCTTACCAAATGTCGGTAAATCAACACTATTTAATGCGTTAACCAACGCGGGTATCGAAGCGGCTAACTTTCCATTTTGTACCATCGAGCCTAACACTGGTGTGGTTCCTATGCCTGATCCTCGCTTGGATCAACTAGCAGCTATCGTTAAGCCTGAACGTGTGTTAGCAACCACGATGGAATTTGTCGATATCGCTGGTCTAGTAGCTGGTGCCTCTAAAGGTGAAGGCTTAGGTAACAAATTCCTAGCTAACATCCGTGAAACCGATGCGATAGGCCATGTCG
>JABSRS010000457.1 GCA_013214885.1 Gammaproteobacteria bacterium | reverse complement strand
GAGATTTAATCTCCCTAAAGGCCCGTAGGAGACTACTACGTTGATAGGCAAGGTGTGTAAGCGTTGTGAGGCGTTGAGCTAACTTGTACTAATGACCCGTGAGGCTTAACCATACAACACCTAATGTGTTTTATGTTTTCCCTCAAAAGTATTCGAGAATACTTGTTGTAATAAGAACGACGAATTTATCAGAATTCCAAATTATCTTTTGATTAATTTCGAAAGAGAGCACAAGTTTTTGTCTGGTAACCATAGCAAATTGGAACCACCTGATCCCATTCCGAACTCAGTAGTGAAACGATTTAGCGCCGATGGTAGTGTGGGGTCTCCCCATGTGAGAGTAGGTCATTGCCAGGCTCCTATTTAGAAGAAAGCCCCGACAGCAATGTCGGGGCTTTTTTCGTTGGATAATAAAAATTAAAGCGCCTCGGCAATATGCTCCTGCATTGCTCTACTACCGACATCCATGTCGGCATGTCGCTGACGCAGTCAGTGCAACCAAGCCTAAGTGGTTTTGGGCTAACGTAGCCAGTAGAGCCGCTGCATTAATTTGCAGCGGCTTTTTCGTGTCTAGCATTTGCAATCAAAAGTTAATCAGTCGAACGGTGCAATATTGACCTCAGTAGGTTAAAATTAGCACTTAGTTTGTTTACTTTAAGTCTCGAAATGCCCTCTACTGATCAATATTTCACTCGTTTCAACCAAGCAATCGATGGCTATAGCTTACCAGAACGTTTCACTTACCCATTTTTTTATCAACCTGATCCTTTGTGCATGATAGCGGCTAAGCAATTACAGCAGCATTTGAACGTTCAAACTGTGTGGCATCATGATTTTAACGAGACGGGTAAGATGTTTGGGGTGTTGTTAGTTCAAAACTTACAAGGTGAACTAGGATATTTATCGGCTTTTTCGGGGACGGTGGCAGATAAAAACCTACTTCCAGGCTTTGTCCCGCCGATTTTCGATATGTTACTCAAAGACCGTTACTTTATTGAAGAGCTTAATGAAATAACTAGCGTGAATAACCAAATCAACGCGTTAGCAAGCAACCCTGACATCGCTAAGTTGCAGCAAACATTGTTAGTAAGTCAGCAAGATTTTGATCAAGCGCTTTGTCAGCAACAACAGCTCATGGTTATTAGCCGTAAGAGTCGTAAGTTGCAACGTGCACAGGGGTTGATAGATCTAAATGTTGAGCAACTCGCGGTGTTAAATCAACAACTCGCTCGGCAGAGTATTGAGCAAAAAAACGCATTGCGAGACTTAAAGCTTAACTCGCAACAGCAACTCGCACAAATCCAACAGCAGTTGACTAGATTAACAGAACCATTAAAGAGTTTAAGACAACTAAAAAAGAGTTTATCGGCATCGTTGCAGCATAAGGTATTCGAGCAGTATCAATGTTTAAATTCATCTGGGATTGCACGAGACTTAAATGACATTTTTAAAGGGTTGCCGTTACCCATTCCTCCAGTGGGTTCTGGTGAGTGTGCTGCACCGAAATTGCTACAGTTTGCCTTTAAGCACGGATTTCGACCGTTGGCGTTAGCTGAGTTTTGGTGGGGTGCCCCACCAAAATCTGAAATTAGACAACACCTCAACTATTATCCATCTTGCACCAGTAAGTGCCAGCCAATATTAAATCATATGCTAGCAGGCATGGCCTTAGATCCAAATCCATTGCAAATTCATGATCCTGAAACCAAAGAACTTGAGATTATTTATCAGGATGAGGCGATGTTAGTGATCAATAAGCCCCACGATTTATTGTCAGTGCCAGGTAAATTAATCCAAGATAGTGTTTATAGTCGGATTAAGGAACAGTTTCCTGATGCCACGGGTCCGCTAATTGTTCATCGACTCGATATGGCGACGTCAGGTTTAATGCTAATTGCCCTGAGTCAGCGCGCGAATAAGAGTTTGACCAAGCAATTTCGGACTCGGACGATAGAAAAATCCTATGTGGCACTTATTGAAGGGGAATTACTACAAACCGAAGGAATAATAGAGTTGCCGCTGCGTGGCGATCTTTATGACCGACCACGCCAGTTAATTTGTTTTGAGCATGGTAAGTCTGCTTATACCTCTTGGTTGGTGTTGGCCGTCACTAAAGGGCGAACTAAATTGCGCCTAAAGCCCAAAACAGGACGAACCCATCAATTAAGAGTGCATTGCGCCCACGAAAAAGGCTTAGGCATGCCAATCGTTGGTGACTGTTTATATGGTCAACGTGATAAAAGGTTACATTTGCATGCGCAATCAATTCGATTTGAGCATCCTTATACTAAAGCCGAGATGTATTTCGAAGTGGATTCAGATTTTTGACCGTCTATATGTAGTTATAATGTTAAATGGTAGGGTTTTTATTGTCATGCAATAACAATTCTGTATGAACTATGAGCACTCAGATGGTTATTAACGAAAAACGAATAAAAGCCCTTGCCATGTCCTGATACTTCCCTATAATGCGCCTCACTGAAACGGGAAAGCAGCTTACTAAGCCATTAAGCAGAGTGAGTTACCAAGCGGGTCAGAGAGGGAAATAACTTATTTCAACTTCTTTTGTAAAGAAAGAGAAATTAAACGTTGACTTCGAAATGGGAAAGCGTATTATACGCCTCCCAACGCAACGAACCACAGGGTTCCAAGCGTAACTCCTAACCGATAGGTTAGTCGAGTTGAAACGTTCTTTAACAATTAGTATTCAAATA
>JABSRS010000456.1 GCA_013214885.1 Gammaproteobacteria bacterium | reverse complement strand
TTTATTTTCATATCTAGTTGTTCTAAATATGAAATAAACAACGCAGTTATCATTTGTTTTAACCGTGAAAAATGATCAGCTTTTTAATGTAATTGGTATAACATATCGCACAATTATTTCGTTAACCTTAAACTGCTTAGTGAATTTAGGTAGTTATACGTAATGATATTTAAAGTTATTACCGTCATAATAATTTTAATCCTCATCTTGGTGTTATCTATTAGTCGTATAAGGTGATGATGTATTAATAAGTATACTAAATAAACAATTTTTTGTTTTTATCTAAAGTGTAGAAAAAAACAACTTAAGGTCATGTAACTAAGTAGTTTATTGTTTTGGTTACAATGTCGAGTAAAATCGAATACGTGGCGTTAGCTAAAAGTCTTACGACCTTTTGCTGATTCCCAAAACGTAAAGGTTGCTTAATATTAAAATGGCTACTTACAAGGAGAAAACAACGTGTTACTAAAAAAACTAAAAATTAATAAAATTGCTACAGGAATTGCACTAACAGCCCTTGCTACGACAGCCCAGGCTGGCTTCAAAATTCAAATTGACGATGACTCTAGTATCGAATTTGGCGGATACATCAAAGCGGATGCCCGTTACGTTGATGGTAATGTTGCCTTTGCCGATTATTGGATTGGCGGCAACGGTAAAGATGCAGGCGGCTCTTATACTGACGCTTCGCAATTTAAATTACATGCGCGTGAAACTCGTTTTAATACAAAATATACCCACGGTGATGTGATGGCTTTCCTAGAGCTTGATTTCTCATCGCCTTCTGTCGGCGGCAATGAGGTTATTTCAAACTCATACTCACCACGCCTGCGTCATGCTTTTATTAAGTACCAAAATTGGCTGATTGGTCAAACGTGGTCAACGTTTATGAATACTAGCGCGATCCCTGAAACTGCTGATTTTGGTGGACCGATTGTTGGTGAAGTATTTGTTCGTCAAGGACAGATTCGTTATACCAATGGTGGTTTACAGCTAGCGATTGAAAATCCACAATCATGGGGCGGTACCGATAGCTCTAATGATAACTTACCTGATGTGATTGCTAAATATAGCTTTAGTGGTGACTGGGGCAGTGTATCAATTGCAGGCCTGCTGCGTCATTTAGAGCCAGAAGGCATTGATAAAACCAGTTTTGGTACCTCTATTACCGGTAAAATCAAAACAGTCGGTAAAGATGACTTTAAGTTTCAACTACATCACGGTGAATTAGGTCGTTATGTGGGTGCAACCATTACCAAAGACATCGTTGGTGGAAAGGTCGAAGAAACGACAGCATACTCCGTTAGCTACCGTCATTTCTGGACCGCTGATACTCGCTCTACTATTTTTTACGGTAATGCTGAAGGTGATTTAGCAAAGACTGACCGTAGCCATTTTGGGGTTAATATATTTAAGAGTCTCACTAAGAATCTATCAATTGGCGTTGAATACGGTAATTATGATGTTTCAGACCTAGGTGTTAATGCTGATTCGGACTATTTGCAGTTTTCTGCCAAATTTGTTCTGTAGTCTAGTCAAACAGTGAAAAAAGGAGACCTTTAGGTCTCTTTTTTTTTACCTTTTAATTAATGAATATGGTTATTCAACTAAAGTATATAGATGTAAAATTAATCGCAAGTAATTGATAGTTAACTTAATTAGCAGTAGGTTAACATGGTTATCAAACAAAAGACCAAGGTCTAATAGTATTAAAACTAGCCACGTTCAACACTGAGTTAACTTTACTAAGACGTAAAGGTAATACGATTAAGTTTACGCATAGGTTAACTAGCGCGTTCTTGATCCAAGTACCCAAGATAATGAATCCAACGATTAACAATAACTATGGATTCAGTATTAGGTTCACTTAAGGAGAAACAGCGTGACGAACAGCATTCTTAAAGTTGAAAATATTTCCCTGGCCTTTGGTGGGGTAAAAGCCCTGACCGATGTTAGCTTTGAAGTAAAGCAAGGCAGTGTATTTTCAATTATTGGTCCTAACGGTGCAGGTAAGACCTCAATGCTTAATTGCATATCTGGTCGTTACCGTCCAAATTCAGGTTCGGTTATTTTTAATGATCAAAACGTAACCAACCTACGACCAAACGACCGCGCCGACTTAGGCATGGGACGTACTTTTCAAAACTTAGCATTATTTGGCCACATGTCAGTCCTTGACAATATTATGGTTGGTCGCCATCACCAGTTAAAAAATAACTGGATCACCGGTCCTCTATATTGGTTTTCAAATGCGCAAAAAGAAGAGTTAGCTCATCGCCGTAAGGTTGAAGAAATTATTGATTTCCTTGAGATCTCTCATATTAGAAAATCAACTGCGGGCACCTTATCTTACGGCCTCCGTAAACGTGTTGAATTAGCACGTGCGATGGCATTGAATCCAAAAATGATTTTACTCGATGACCCAATGGCAGGAATGAACTTGGAAGAGAAAGAAGATATGGCGCGCTATATCTTAGATCTTAACGAAGAGTTTGGGATTACCGTGGTGATGATTGAACATGATATGGCCGTGGTGATGGATATTTCACACGAAGTGATGGTGCTTGATTTTGGTAAAAAACTTATTTGTGGTTTACCCGACGAGGTGATGGCTGATCCTCATGTTAAACGTGCTTATTTGGGTATTGAAGATGACGATGAAGATGAGCAGATTGTTGAGGAGGCAAGCTAATGAGCGAACAACGTTTTGACATGGGAGCATAAAAC
>JABSRS010000455.1 GCA_013214885.1 Gammaproteobacteria bacterium | reverse complement strand
CTTATCACGGTCTCATAAGCCTGCATCACTCCCCACGTCATGCCAAAACCTACCACTAATGATCCGACACTGACCATTGCTGGCACTAACCAGCGTTTTTCGCTGCTAGGTTTATAATCGATAAATAAAATCTGCTCTGCGGCTTGGTTGCCGCTCTTAACCCCAATTTCAGTGAGTTGCTCACCATAGGCAAGTAACAGTGCCTTATCGCAAATCAAATTAATAACCCGCGGGATCCCTTCACTCAACTGAAAGATCCGATCACAGGATTTTTTACTAAATAAGGCATTAGCGCGCCCCGCGACATTAAGTCGATGCGCGATGTAAGCACTAACATCGGTTTGGCTCAATGGCATTAAGTGATATCTGGCACTAATACGTTGCGCCAATTGCCGTAAATGTTGCTGCTTTAATTGCTGCTGCAGCTCTGGCTGACCAATTAAGATAACTTGTAATAACTTTTTTTGGTCGGTTTCAAGGTTGGTCAACAAGCGCAATTGCTCTAACACTTCAGCTCTCAGGTGCTGCGCCTCGTCAATCACCAGTAATGTTTGTCGTCCTTGGTGATGGTTATTGAGTAAGTATTTACTAATCACATCCACCAGCTGCTTTAGGCTTGGCTCAGTCGGATAGGTAATTGACAACTCATCACATAGGGTTGCTAACAGTTCGATTTCGGTAAGACTTGGGTTTAAAATAGAAGCAATATCAGTATGTTCAGGCATACTCGCTAGCAGGGTTCGAGCCAGCGTTGTTTTGCCCGTACCAACTTCCCCCGTCAACAGCACAAAACCGCCCGTGCTATTAAGACAATATTGCAGATGAGACAAAGCTTCTTTATGGCGCGTACTTAAAAATAAATATTGCGGATTGGGAGCAATAGAAAACGGAATATCCTTTAGACCATAAAATGCCTGATACATTAACAACACCTAGTTTATTTTGAGAGCGACTAGAATCCTACCACATTGTTTATTGGGTTGAGAGAAAATTGGCGAATACTAATAAGTAACGGTTAATTATTCGCTTTCATCCATTTAAAATGTGGGTATAGTTAATAGATATTCATTAACTTAGCAACATAAGGACATAATTTTTGTGAACACCAAACGAAATGCTCAGTTAATGCAGCTATTGGTGATTTTAACGGGTTTAGGCTTATCAGTTTTCGCTAGTTGGGTGACTTATACTGAAGAACAAAAAGCACTTCTGATCGAATTTCAATTTGATGTTGATGAGCGCGCGGCCTTGCTTTATCGCGAAGTAACACTCAATTTTGAAGCATTAAACGCCCTAGCAATCCTCTTTGGTGGCGAAAAACCACCGTCATCACAGCGTTTTAATAGCGAAGCCGCTAAAATCATGCAGCGTCATAATGATATTCAAGCACTGGAATGGATCCCGAAAGTTAAGCACTCACAACGTGCAAGCTTTGAGGCGAACCAGCAAAAATTATTCCCTGATTTTAAAATAACGGAACGTAAACAACAGGGGGAAATGGTCACAGCTCAGTCTCGCGCCCAATATTTCCCAGTATATTTTGTCGAACCGTTGCTAGGCAATCGGGCCGCGCTGGGCTTTGATTTAGCGTCCAATCCAACTCGACTCAGAGCACTAGAGCAGGCAAGAGATACCAGTAAAGCGCAAGCAACCGCAGGTATCACTCTAGTTCAAGGCAGCGAAAAACAGCAAGGATTTCTGGCTTTTATTCCAATCTACCAGGGATCAACAGACACATTAGAGCAGCGTAAAAACAATCTCCAAGGATTTATTTTAGGCGTTTATCGGATTAAAGATATTTTCATCAGCTCAATGCTAGCAGGGCCGCGCAAAGGAATTTCGTTAACCTTAATTGATGAAACATTATCGCAGCAACCCCAGACCTTATACCAACATATTTCAAGAACGGGTTATAGCGCCAGCAACAATTTAACTTATCGCAAACAGTTACCATCGATATTAGGTCGGCAATGGACCATTGTTGCAGCACCAACAGCACAATACATTGCATTACGACAAGATCAATCTTCTATCTTGATCTTTGGTGCTGGCGTGATATTTACCTTCTTCCTTAGTTTGTATCTCAACTCCCTTACCAGGCGATCATTAATCATTGAACAAACGGTGCAACAGCAAACAAAAGAGCTGTATCTGGCTAACAAAAAATTAAAAAAATTAACCCGAATAGATGAGTTAACCGATGTCGCCAATCGCCGATTTATGAACGAGTTTCTCGACCGAGAATGGCTCAGAGCGATTCGTCAAAAAACATCACTTTCGATGCTGTTTATTGATGTCGATTTTTTTAAGTTATATAACGACGATTACGGTCACCAAGCAGGAGACCGGTGCTTAACCAGCATTGCAGCACAACTAAAAAAAGTGGTTAATCGACCTGGTGATTTAGTGGCGCGTTATGGCGGCGAAGAGTTCGTGATCATTTTAAGTGATACTCAGGAGCTCGATAAAATTGCCAGGCGCTGTTTAACCCAAGTTGAACAGCTAAAAATCGAGCATCGACTCTCCAGTGCATCTGAATATGTCACCATTAGCATTGGCGCAGCAACCATTTATCCATCGACATCTTACCCACCAAGAAGAATAATCTCCAGTGCCGACAAGGCACTTTATTTAGCCAAAGATAACGGTCGCAACCGAGTCGAATATTTCTCCGTTGAAGATTGTGACCCTGCCAACCTAGTTACTTAACTGGCTTATTGCTACAATTAAGTTTT
>JABSRS010000454.1 GCA_013214885.1 Gammaproteobacteria bacterium | reverse complement strand
GGCAGAACCGTGATGCCTGCGGCATTAGGAAGTCCGCCGAAGTAGCGATGGGTTTACGGCGACTAGCTGTTCAAGTGGCAACAGTTTACTCAAACATAGCCAATAAAAAGGCCGCTGATCAATGATCTGCGGCACAATGTTCTGTTCGAGATTATCGTGTTAATTTAAAAAGTATAAGTTCCTTTTAAGTACCAGAAACGGCCTTGGGCTGAGTGGGTTTGTTGGTCATAACCCATAAATGTTGTAGTACCAAATGGTGGTTCTTCATTGAGCAGGTTATTGACCCCAAAGGTTAGTCGAGTATTTTTAAGCCCAAAGTAACTGACATTAGTATCTAAAGTCACCATTGAATCGACCATTCCAGTGGCACCAGCATCGGCATCATCAGCGTATTCACCGATATAGTTGATGCGCGCGGCGGCTGCAAAGTCATTCTTATTCCAGTCTACGCTAGTGGTCCAGCGATATTCTGGATGTTGATATTGACCATTTAGATCGCGGGCGGTGCCTTCTGCATCAATCTCTTCAAAGTTATTGATCCACGTTAGGCTTAATCCTACTTTAAAATCACCAGCGTTGGTATCTGCTAGTGTGTAGTTAATGTCGACATCGAGACCATCGGTCTTTTGGCCACCTAAATTACGGTAGGTATCATAGATTTCGACGATCCGTCCTGGGATCGCAGTCGACGATGGTTCACGCTTAACAAAGGCGGGATCATTGTTGGTCAATGGATTATTAAGGATAAGTTTTGGATCTAAGGTGACTAAGTTTTCCTGATCATAGTTCCAGTAATCGACCCCAATACTCAATTGATCGGTCACTGACCAAATAACCCCAATATTAAATGACTCTGATTCTTCGGCTTTCAAGTTCTCGTTACCGGTATAAATAACGGTGCGCTCGATCGGATCACAATCTTCATCTGCGCCAGTTAACGGACAACGCAGGGTGTCGACTAAATTCGGCGATTGCTGGGCTTCACCTAAACCTAGTTGCACTAACGATGGTGCGCGAAATGCTTCACCCCAACTGGCGCGTAATGTCACATCTTCCGATGCTGCCCAGCGGAATGCTATCTTAGGGCTGACGTTAGTGCCAAAATCCGAATAATCCTCATAACGTAGCGCTAACTGCATTTCTAAATCGTCGGTGATTGGCACGCCAAATTCAATAAATAGTGATGTTTGATCGCGCTCGCCTGATGATGCTGTTGCCTCGGTGCCAAAAATATCACCATTTAAGAACATTTGGTCGGGTAAATCTTCCATCTTTTCTTCGCGATATTCAGCACCAATCGCCATTGCAACCGTGCCTGCTGCTACATCAAACAATTCACCAGAGATTTTGGCATCAAAGCTCTTAGTGCTCGATTTACCATTTCGTGTGGTGTTAACGGTGATGGCATCAATCACCGATTGTGGCTGAGTGGTGCTTAATGGGTTGAAGCTGCCATCGGCAATCGCTTGTTGAATCTTTGAGGTTTGTACAAAGCCACTTTGACCAAATTCTTGATTGGAGTTATGAGAGAAGGTGTAACCAGTCTCCCAATCCCATTCGCCAGCATTGAAAGCGACAATACCTTTGAAACCAAGCACAATCCTTGAGCTGTTTGATACGGCTTCTTTTTGGCGACCGCCAGTTTCGGTAAGGCGGCGGCGCATCGTAATGTCTTCACCTGGGAACAGATCCTGCAGCCAAGTCCCTTGCAGGTTTGGGTTATCTTTTAACATGTAAAATTCGTTAAAACTTGGACTCGCAGCCCCTTTAACCACCGAGCTATTACGCTGATACGATGCTTCAGCAAAAAACTTGGTGTCTTCGCCGACTGCTGATTCATGCATTATCACAATACCAGCACGCTCGGTCGCAGGCACTGAAGACATTAGCGGTGCATAATCATAACGACATAAGGTGCCTTTTAGCAGCTCTGCTGGGCAGTTAATGTCAGGCACTCGATCGTAAAGATCAGATTTCGTGGTAATTGAGCCATCAGCACCAATGGTCGCTGGAATATAAGTACCAGGGTTACCCGATGAAGAACGCTGATCGGCACCACCGCGAGCAGATTGATCGGCAGACTTTGAATAATCGCGATCGGCAAACATGGTGCCGTCACGATCAAAGTAATCAATAATTACTGTGGTATGACCTTTTTCGTCACCATTGCCCCATAAAATCGAGAATGACTTTTCTTTGCCACCAGCTTCTGTGGTATCAGCAATACTTGCCGACATCTCGAGACCTGAGAAATCTTTTTTAAGAATAATATTGACCACACCAGCGATGGCATCTGAGCCATAAGTGGCCGACGCGCCATCTTTTAATATATCAATTCGGGCAATCGCGCTCACGGGAATCGAGTTAATATCAACAAAAGCGGTGCCGATGTTTTTAGCAAATGCCGATACGCTAATGCGACGACCGTTGAGTAAAACTAGGGTTGAGTCGGCGCCAAGACCACGCAGTGAAATCGCTGAACCGCCATTAGAGGTGTCATCAGCATCGTTACCCTGGGTTGAAAAAGTTCCCTGGCCAGCGACCGATAATTTTGACAGCAACTCGGAAATATCTTGAGCACCTGAATTGGCAATATCATCAGCATCAATTGATAAAACGGGTGATGGACCTTCCATGTCATTTTGGCGGATATGCGAGCCAGTGACCGAAATACGCTCGACTGCTTTCTCTTGCTGCGCCTCTGCGGCAAATAAACTGGTGGTCGTTAACGCACTA
>JABSRS010000453.1 GCA_013214885.1 Gammaproteobacteria bacterium | reverse complement strand
ATGCTGGCGTATTAGCACAGTTAATGTCTGACATTAACTTTTTCCCCAAGCCAACCATTGCCTTAGTGCAAGGTGCCGCATTTGGTGGCGCCGTTGGTTTAGTGGCATGTTGCGATATTGCATTAGCCACGCCCCGCGCCAGCTTCTGCTTAAGTGAAGTGAGAATTGGTTTGATTCCCGCGGTGATCAGCCCTTATGTGGTTGCCGCCATCGGCGAACGCCAAGCACGACGTTATTTCTTAACTGCCGAACGTTTCAAAGCAGATCAGGCCCTTCATTTTGGCCTGATCCATCAAGTTTGTGATGATTTGGACCAGGCATTATCACCAATTGTCGACTCACTGCTCGGCAACAGCCCTGCGGCAATGACCAGTGCAAAAGAGCTGATTCAATTCGTCAGTTTTGAAAACATTAATCAACAAGTCATTAGTGGCACTACCGAACGCATCGCGGCGATTCGGGTATCTGTTGAAGGGCAAGAAGGCCTGACTGCATTTTTAGACAAGCGAACTCCAAATTGGATCAAGGAATAATATTATGTTTGATAAGATTTTAATTGCTAACCGTGGTGAGATTGCTTGTCGAATCATCGAAACTGCCCACAAAATGGGTATTCGCTGTGTTGCACTCTATTCAGATGCCGACAGAAATGCTCGCCATGTTGCCATGGCCGATGAAGCGTTTCATATTGGGCCATCACCTTCAAAAGATTCATACCTGAGAATGGATCGAATCTTAGCGGCCGCTAAAAAATCAGGTGCTCAAGCTATTCATCCCGGTTATGGCTTTATGTCAGAAAACGTTGAATTTGCCAAAGCCTGTCAAGAACAAGGCGTGGTATTCATTGGCCCTCCAATCGGCGCCATCGATGCAATGGGCTCAAAAAGTGCAGCCAAGGTCATCATGACCGATGCTGGCGTACCACTAGTACCTGGTTATCATGGCGATAATCAAGATCCAGCGTTTTTAAAGCAACAATCTGAAGAGATTGGTTACCCACAATTACTAAAGGCAGCTTATGGCGGCGGCGGTAAGGGTATGCGCGTGGTGTGGAAACTCGACGAGTTTGATGCGGCATTAGCCTCAACCAAGCGGGAAGCGATGTCAGGTTTTGGTAACGACAAAATGCTAATCGAGCGTTATCTGACGAAACCGCGCCACGTCGAAATTCAAGTATTTGCTGACAGTCATGGCAACTGTATTTATTTATCAGAGCGTGACTGTTCAATTCAGCGTCGTCACCAAAAAGTGATTGAAGAAGCACCGGCGCCAAACATGCCAGCGGAGATAAAAGTGGCCATGGGCGAAGCTGCTGTTGCAGCGGCTAAAGCGATTGATTATGAAGGTGCTGGCACCGTTGAGTTTTTATACGATGAAGATGGCTCGTTCTACTTCATGGAAATGAACACCCGGCTGCAAGTTGAGCATCCAGTGACTGAAATGATCACTGGCCAAGACTTAGTGACATGGCAGTTAAAAGTAGCCTTTGGTGAAACACTGCCATTAACTCAAGAACAAGTGACCGTCGATGGTCACTCGATTGAAGTGCGTATTTACGCTGAAGATCCAGACAATGAGTTTTTGCCAGCAACGGGTCAGCTAAATTACTTGCGCCAACCACAAGAATCGCGTCATGTTAGGGTCGACACTGGGGTTCGTCAACATGATGAAGTTAGTAGCTTTTACGATCCAATGATCGCCAAACTGATTGTGTGGGACGAAACACGCGATCTCGCCATTGCCAGAATGTTACGCGCCCTTGACGATTATCGGATCACGGGGTTAAAAACCAACTTGGGATTTTTAACCAATCTAGCGGGCTCACAACCCTTTAAAGATGCCCAGGTCGATACTGGTTTTATCGAAAGACACCATGACTTGTTATTTAGCCCAGCGACCAGCACTAATAAGCGCGCCCTAGCCCTAGCAGCATTGGCGATATTGCTAAAACAGCAACAACAAAATGTTCAAGCGGCAACTCAGTGCAATGACCCCTACTCACCTTGGGCTATCACTAGCGGCTGGCGTTTAAATGAATTACCAAGCCATAAGCTCGAACTAACCGATCAACACGGGATTGCTCACACCATTGATGTGACGCAAACAGCCAGCACTTACCATTTCGATTTTGATGGCATCAAACTAAATGTTAATGGCCAGCTAACCGATGATCAATTAAGTGCCACCATCGATGGTCATAAGATAAACCTGCTACTTGATCAAGATGATCAACAGATCACTTTATTTATTAAACAAGACATTCATCATTTTACGATTAAAGGCCACGGCTCAGACGCATTTGAAAGCGATGAAACCGAGTCTAAGTTAACCGCGCCAATGAACGGCACTATCGTTAGTGTTGTTTGTAAAACCGCTCAAAAAGTCAAAGCGGGTGATCCTTTAATCATTATGGAAGCGATGAAAATGGAATACTCAATCACCGCGCCATACGATGGCACGGTAACAGAGATTTTCTATCAAGATGGCGACATGGTCAAAGATGGCGAGTTACTCGTTGAATTAGAGCCTGCGGAGTAGAATATGGCATTACCAAAGTACGTGAAAATTGTTGAAGTCGGTGCCCGTGATGGCTTGCAAAACGAGAAGGCAGTTACCCTTGCCGACAAAGTAACATTGGTTAATGCCCTGAGCAAAACAGGGCTAAAAGTGATTGAGACTGGTAGTTTCGTCTCCCCCAAATGGGTCCCGCAAATGGCTGATAGCAGCGAGCTATTTAGTCTCATTGAGCGC
>JABSRS010000452.1 GCA_013214885.1 Gammaproteobacteria bacterium | reverse complement strand
GGTGCGCAGGTAACTAACGATATTGCAAAAATATTTAGAACCCCACTAACCCATGCTGAAGAAATTAAAGTTCAGCATGCCTGCGCATTAAGCCAGTTGGTTAGTCAAGAAGATAACATTGAAGTGCCATCAGTTGGTGGGCGTCCAACGCGTACCATGTCTCGGCATACCTTGGCTGAAGTGGTTGAACCACGCTACCAAGAGCTATATGAGCTGGTATTGGCCGAACTACAAAGCGCTGGTTACGACGAGCAAATTGCTGCTGGTATTGTTATTACCGGTGGTACATCAAAGATTGAAGGGGCGGTTGAGTTTGCCGAGGCATGTTTTGGCATGCCAGTGCGACTAGCCAATCCTGTGCCTGTTAAAGGGCTCAATGATTACATCCAAGATCCTAGTTTTGCTACGGGTGTTGGTTTATTGAAATTTGGCAGTATAATGCGTGCGAAAGCACGAGAAGAAAGTGCTAGTCATCAAGGCGTCGGATTTTTTAGTCGAATTCAAAATTGGATTAAAGGCGAACTCTAACTAATCATACCTACAGTTAGCGTCATAAAAGTAAAATGGAGAGTAAATATGTTTGAATTAATGCCTGATCATAGTGAAGAAGCGGTCATCAAAGTAATTGGCGTCGGTGGCGGTGGCGGTAACGCAATCGAGCACATGGTGTCTCGTTCAATCGAAGGTGTCGAATTTGTGGTCGCTAATACTGACTCACAGGCCCTGCGTAATTCATCAGCCGAGCGGACCATTCAAATTGGTAAATTAACCACCAAAGGTCTTGGTGCTGGGGCTAACCCACAAGTGGGCCGTGAAGCTGCAATTGAAGACAAAGAAACAATCAGAGAAGCCCTTGAAGGTGCTGATATGATCTTTATTGCCGCAGGCATGGGTGGTGGTACTGGTACTGGCGCGGCACCAGTCGTGGCTGAAATTGCCAAAGAAATGGGAATTTTAACCGTTGCTGTTGTTACTAAACCATTCAGCTTTGAAGGCAAGAAACGTTTAAACTATGCCGAACAGGGGATCACGATGCTGGAAGAGCATGTCGATTCATTGATCACTATTCCCAATGACAAGTTACTTAAAGTACTAGGTAAAGGCACTGGTTTACTCAAAGCATTTGAAGAAGCTAATGATGTATTACTTGGCGCGGTGCAAGGTATTGCCGAGCTAATTACCCGTCCTGGTTTAATTAACGTCGATTTCGCGGATGTTAAAACGGTGATGGCTGAAATGGGTACCGCAATGATGGGTACTGGTGTTGCTGTTGGTGAAGATCGTGCTGAAGAAGCCGCTGAACTAGCGATTTCTAGTCCATTACTCGAAGATGTCGATTTGGCTGGTGCGCGCGGTATTTTAGTTAATATCACCGCAGGTATGGACATTAGCATTGATGAATTTGAAACCGTTGGTAATGCCGTCAAAGCTTTTGCCTCGGAAAATGCGACCGTGGTTGTTGGCGCGGTTATTGATCCTGAAATGACTGAAGAACTGCGGGTAACTGTTGTTGCAACAGGTATTGGCGCGGAGCCTCAGCCAGACATCAAATTAGTTAAGCCTGAAGAAATCAAAGTTAAGCCAGCACCGCTCACGACTGAATTGCCACAAGTTGAAGAAAGTTTAGCAGCAGCAGCTAATAGCCAGTCGCAGAGCAGTGCGGTAAGTTCAGGTTTGGATTATCTTGATATCCCTGCATTTTTGCGCAAACAAGCTGATTAATATTGACCTAGGTTATTAGGTACAACATCTATTGGTATTATAATAAATGTAAAATAGTGTCGGTCAGATCACTGTCTAATAGAGCTGATACACAATTGCTTAATTGTTAGGCGGTGTGGTTATGTGGTATGATCTCTGGCTGAAAAGAGCAGTAAATAAAAAAGGTTGTTAAGGTTTATGATTAAGCAAAGAACTTTACGCAAAGAAATCAAAGCGATAGGCGTAGGCCTACATTCTGGCAAAAAGGTCAACATGACATTTTTGCCAGCACCAGTTAACACGGGTATCATTTACCGCCGTGTCGACTTGTCGCCTGCTGTCGATATTCCTGCGGATGCTAAATTAGTACGTGAAACGACCCTTTGTACCTGTTTGATTGATGATCAAGGTAATAAAATATCGACGGTTGAGCATATCTCAGCGGCGTTGGCTGGTTTTGGCATTGATAATGCCATTATTGAAGTTGATGCACCTGAAATTCCAATCATGGATGGCAGTGCTAGCCCGTTCGTCTTTTTGTTGCAATCAGCAGGTGTGCAAGAGCAAAACTCTCCGAAACGTTTCATTCGAATTAAGCATAAAGTTCGAATTGAAGATGGTGATAAATGGGCGGAATTTGTCCCTTACAACGGCTTTAAAGTTGATTATGCCATCGACTTTGCACACCCTGAAATTATCAACACTAAACAACATTTAGTGATGGATTTCTCCAAGAAATCGTTTGTTC
>JABSRS010000451.1 GCA_013214885.1 Gammaproteobacteria bacterium | reverse complement strand
GGGTCCTCCATATTACAATGCAGTATTTAATCCGATTGTGGCGATAATGGTCGTGATGATGGGCATTGCTCCTGTGATTCGTTGGAAGAAAAATAAAACTGGTACATTCCGTAAAGAGTTAGGTTTGGTAGCGGTTGCTAGTATCGTCTTTGGTATTGCTTTCCCGTTTGTTTATGGTGGCGAGTTTATCGGTTGGGTTGCAATTGGTATGGGGCTAGCATTTTGGTTAATCGTTGCGACGCTTAAAAATACCAAAAACACAGTGACTAACGGTGACGGTAAAATTGATTTAAGTCGTCCTAACCAAAGTTATTGGGGAATGGTTGTTTCGCACATGGGAATAGCCGTAGGGATTATTGGCGTAACAATGGTCTCGCATTACGAAACTCAGCTAGATATTCGAATGGATCTTGGTTCTAAAGTCGAACTTAGTGGTTATGAATTTGTATTTGATGGCATGAAAGATGTCCATGGACCGAACTTTACCGCTAAGCAGGGACAATTTAGAGTGTTTGAAGATGGTAAACAAATAACATTGTTACAACCAGAACGTCGAATTTATCGGGTTCAAACCATGGGCATGACAGAGGCGGGTATCCATAGCACTATTACTCGTGACCTATTTGTCGCATTAGGTGACCCATTAGACAACGGAGCATGGGCGGTTCGCGTATACGTAAAACCATTCATAAATCTTTTGTGGATTGCTGGGGCGTTAGTGGCATTTGGTGGATTTATCTGTATGACTGATCGCCGTTATCGCTCAAAAAAGACCGCCGATGATAAGCAGCAAGCTATCGATGCTCAGCCAGTGAATGTGTAAGGATATCTGATGAAACGTTTTGTATTATTTTTACCATTAATCTTTTTCTTGGTGCTAGGGGCATTTCTATATAAGGGGTTATTTTTAAATCCTAAAGCCATGCCGTCAGCATTAGAGGGGCAACCAGTTCCTGCGTTTAAGTTACTGACCGTTACTCAAGGTGACCGCGTAGTGACCAAAGCTGATTTAAAAGGTGAATATTACTTATTAAATGTTTGGGCTACTTGGTGTACGGCTTGTAAGCAAGAGCATCCTTATTTACTTGATATTGCGCGCAGTGGAGTTCCTATTTATGGTATTAACTATAAAGACGAGCAAGAAGATGCTGCACGTTGGTTAAAGTCTTATAAAGATCCGTACCAGTTCAGTGCCTTTGATGTTAATGGCCAGCTGGGGTTGAATCTCGGAGTATATGGCGCCCCTGAAACTTTCTTGGTCGATCACAAAGGTATTATTCGCCTTCGTTATGCGGGAGTCGTCGATACTAATTCGTGGCGGGTTAAATTCTTACCATTAATTAATGATATTAAAGCTGAAATTGCACAGGATAATGCCTCATGAAAACCCTTATGACTTTATTGGTTGGTTTGATGCTAGTGATAAGCACTAATGTTCTAGCAAGCTCAGTCGAAACTTATCAATTTTCAAAGCCTGAATACGAACAGCGTTTTCAAGACTTGAACAAAATTTTGCGTTGTCCGAAGTGTCAGAATCAAAATCTTGCCGATTCCAATTCGATGATTTCACAAGATCTCCGCCGTGAAGTCTTTCGTTTAATGGAAGAAGGGCGCAGTGATGATCAAATTGTCGAGTTTATGGTCATGCGTTATGGCGACTTTGTCCTTTATAAGCCAAAGTTTGATGATGTCACTTACTTCTTATGGCTTGGACCAATTGGTTTTGGTGTATTAGGATTGCTGATCTTAATGGTAATCGTTATTCGCCAGCGTAATAAAAAACTGACCACCAATGGCAGTGAAGATCATTTAAGCCAAGACGAGCAAGCTAAGTTGGATGCAATCTTAAAACGAAACTTAAATTAAGATTAAGCTTGGCAATAGCGAATCGATAAAATGGGCAAACTTAGTTTGCTCATTTTTTTTATCCTCATTTATCACGTTTCCTACTTTTGCTGATTACGCAAAGACCGAGCCATCTGACGGTACGGTTAACAGTTTTATTAAAATTTCCCCGCCACAGCAGATTGAACAGGTTGAGTTTCTAGATCCTGAACAACAACATATTATTTTTGATCAGTTTAAAGGCAAGGTGGTGCTTATAAATTTATGGGCAACTTGTTGTCGTCCATGTGTTAGAGAGCTACCCGCATTAGATTGCCTTGCTGAAAAAATTGCAAGATGCCGATTTTGAATTGCTCACAATATCGATAGGTAGAGAAGGCATAGCGATTGCTCAACCATTCTTTAGCGACCTGGGGATTACGCAATTAAGACTATTTAGCGATCCAGGACATAAGCTGGCTAAAGTGTTTCCATTAGATGTCGTGCGTGCGACTTTTATTCTTAATAGAGAAGGGCAGATTATCCAGTACCTTCGTAGTTTTGCTGACTGGGAAGACCAGGCCGCACTGGATATGATGATAGATCTTATTGCAACGCCTGCTTATCCATATCCTAATGGCGTTTAATTAAGCGTAAAGTATTAAAAAAGGGCTGTTTAGCCCCTTTTTGTTGGATAAATAATCAAACGAAATTAATCTATTAAAAAGCCCTTGCCAACGTCCGAGACTTCCCTATAATGCTGCCTCACTGACACGGGGAAGCAGCTACTTATTCTTAAGGTCTAACCAAAAGGAAAAGCGAGTTACCAAGCGGTTCAGAGAGGGAAATAACTTATTTCAACTTCTTTTAAAAGAAAGAGAAATTAAACGTTGACTTCGAAAACGGAAAGCGTATTATACGCCTCCCAACGC
>JABSRS010000450.1 GCA_013214885.1 Gammaproteobacteria bacterium | reverse complement strand
GGGGTCAATTTTGTCGTCAAATATTTAACAACTATGGGGTTACATTTTTTTTAGAGTCAGTCGAACTATGCGATAGCGAGCGAAATATTGAAGCTAACGCGCGCCAGGTTCGCTATCAGGCTTTGAATCGTCATGTTAGCGAAGGCTCGATATTAGTGACGGCGCAGCATAGTGACGATCAGTGTGAAACCTTATTGTTGGCGCTAAAGCGTGGGGCAGGGGCATTAGGGCTTAGCGCAATGCCAAGCCAACTGTCCTTCGGTAAAGGCAGTCATAATCGACCATTGCTCGATGTCTCACGGGCAGACATTGTAAGCTACGCCCAGAACAATCAACTGCAATGGGTTGAAGATGGCAGCAATCAAGATAATCGCTTTGATCGTAATTTTTTGCGCAATGAAATTCTGCCAAGATTAAATAAGCGGTGGCAGGGCTTTAGTAAAAATGTCGCAAGAAGTGCTGCGGTGTTAAACCAAACGAACCAACTGTTAGATGACTTAGCCATGATTGACTTTGAACAGTCATCATTGCCCCAT
The DNA here is from genome assembly GCA_013214885.1 of Gammaproteobacteria bacterium. Classification (GTDB taxonomy): domain Bacteria; phylum Pseudomonadota; class Gammaproteobacteria; order Enterobacterales; family Psychrobiaceae; genus Psychrobium. The sequence continues at coordinate 2,224 of JABSRS010000450.1, read as the reverse complement.
CAGGCACTATCAATCAAGCGCTTAATGACTTTAACCAATGCACGCCAAAATAACTTAATTCGCTATTGGCTACGACTGGCACAATTCTCAATGCCATCTCAGGCTCAGTTACAACAAATAACCCAACAAACTCTCGGGGCGGCTGTTGATAGCGATCCTGTGGTTAAAATCGATGACTATCAAGTTAGGCGCTATCAAGGCGCGATGATGGCACTTAAGCAGTGTAAAGATATTAGTGGAATAGCGATAGGCTGGACTGCTCAATCTGAGATCACATTACCTGATGGTTTAGGTAAGCTAGTATTTAATCAATCACCGCATGCGATTCGATTACTGGCGCCGATTAACCAACATGTTGAAATTAGGTTCTTGATCGCTGGCAGTTACAAAGAATGGCCAGTTGGGCGGGATAAACGTCGGACGGTGAAAAAATTATGGCAAGAGTATCATGTCCCAACATGGCTACGCAGCCGAACGCCACTGGTGTTTTATGGCGAAACTTTGGTGGCAGCGTTAGGTGTTTGGGTTGAGCAGGGTTATCAGCCCGCTGGCGATGATGCGACCAGCGCTACTGTAACGATTGATTGGATTAAAGATTAACCCGCTTTGCTAAAACCATTTTTACCTTGGTGCTTAACATAGTATAAGGCCGAGTCAGCTTGTTCTACCAATGCTTGGCCTGTTATGTTTGGTTGCCAGTTCGCAAAGCCGATGCTGGCAGTGACATGGTGATTGCTCAGTAGTTTGTTGGCATTGGTTAAATTAACAATTCGCTGTGCCACAAACTCAGGACGGACATTGTCACTATGGGCCAGCAATAGCGAGAACTCATCACCGCCAAATCTAAACACATAATCATTGTTACGGATAGCCGATTTTAACAGGGCTGAAAACTCAATTAACACGCGGTCGCCTTCAAGGTGACCATAGGTATCATTAACCGCTTTAAAGTTATCTAAATCGACAAACAGCAAGGTAAATGATCTTGTTTCTCGACTTGATGTCGCAACCATATGCGCTAAGGTGTCTTCAAAATAATTACGATTACCAATCTTAGTTAGGTAATCGAACATCGACATCCGTTTGTTTTTTTCAAATTGCAGGACATTAAACAAAGGTTGCAGTAATTGGTCCTCAACAGAGGCAATAAGTTGCCGCTGTCTGGTATTTAATACCATGGTACTTTGATACTTTAATTGGCCGATACTGTGTAAGTTAAACAGCAAATGACTAGAAAACTCCATATTGCTAGCTTTTGAATACTTTAGCTGTAATTTGTCATTAAGGTGTTGGTATTCAAGTCCTGAAACTGGCACCAGACGACAGAGCTCTGCGGTATAAGTTGCCAGTAATGATTCAAGTTCAATGCTCATATTGAGTTTTTCAAGCAAAGCAAGTTTATCTTCGCTTCGTCTCAAGGACGCTGGCGGCTTGGATTCCTTGACCACTGGCGTCGCCTCAAATGGGCTGACGTGGTGGGCCTTGTAATGTAAATGTGGCATGTGTTTCTCTCAATCTTGTTTAGATTACCAGTGGGCCCATAAATGATACGATGGCATAGTTTGAGTTAGCGATTTAACATACGACGTTTTTTTGACTAACTATTCGACAATATTAATAGAGCAAATTGCATGCCAATGTGTTCCTACCAGCTGTGATCTGGTCGCATTACAACATTAACTGAAGTATAGTCAGTATATTAAACAACCTAGGAGAGAACATCATGGAGAGTGGTCGATATGGATAGGCCGTTAGTTGTTTCACTATTAATGTCGTTGGTCTTGGTTATTGTTGTTTTACTGGTCTGTCGACGTTTAAAAATACCGCCTATTATTGGCTATCTTATTACGGGGATTATTGTTGGCCCTGGTATTTCTGGTTTACTTTCTAGCTCTGAACAAATGCACTTTTTTGCTGAGCTCGGTGTGGTGTTTTTGCTTTTCTCATTAGGGCTTGAGTTTTCACTGCCTAAATTAATGTCGATGAAGGGATTGGTATTTGGCTTGGGCTCGGCTCAGGTTGCGATCACCACTGGGGTCATCGCATTTGGTGCGATTTTTTTTGGCTCAACCGTTGAGCAAGCACTGATTATCGGCGTGGCCATTGCGCTATCTTCAACCGCTATTGTTATCAGGCAATTATCCGATCAACATCAAACCAATAGCATGAGTGGTCAAATGGCCATATCGGTGTTGTTATTTCAAGATCTTGCGGTTGTTCCCGT
>JABSRS010000449.1 GCA_013214885.1 Gammaproteobacteria bacterium | reverse complement strand
TGCCTTTTTCGATATTTAATGCTGAAAGAGTCGCTTTTAATTGCGTGCGTTCTTCGCCTTCGATCCGACGTGAAATCCCACCGGCACGCGGGTTATTAGGCATTAATACCAAATAACCACCGGCTAAACTGATGTAAGTTGTCAGCGCTGCACCTTTGTTGCCGCGCTCTTCTTTATCAATTTGAACGATAACTTCTTGACCTTCACGAAGGACATCTTTAATGCTTGGACGGCCTTGGAACGTGTAACCTTGAGGGAAGTATTCGCGGGCAATTTCTTTTAAGGGTAAAAAACCGTGACGATTAGCGCCGTAATCAACAAACGCTGCTTCTAAACTTGGCTCAACACGGGTGATTTTACCTTTGTAAATATTAGACTTTGTTTGTTCGTGACCTGGACTTTCGATATCAAGATCATAGAGGGTTTGACCGTCCACAAGGGCGACGCGCAACTCTTCTGACTGAGTTGCATTGATTAACATTCTTTTCATTTTGGAAACTCTTTTTTATTAAGCTGCCAAAAGTTTGATGGTTGATCCGGAGCCTTCATTAGGCCATCTCTCGACGGTTACAGGCTGCTAACAGAATAAACTGTAATAGAAAATAAATTGTAATTTCATTAATAAACAAATCATAACTCATTTGGAGTAACGGCGATTTGCGGTATTAAGGTTAAATAAAATTCTTTACTGGATCTTGCCAAGTGAAAGAATTTGTTTGCAATTTTACGTTTTATACTCTGTAAATTTCGACCTTTTCCCATTGTAATGGTGGTCAAAACTTTGTGGACGTAGTTAATTCGTCTCGTTTATCTGTTCGATTACGGGTTCGTCATCTCGACGAAGCTAATCATTGGTACCGGCACAATCATGAAACTTTCTGCAGTAAGGTAATTTAACTAAAATTCTTTTTGTTATTCTTGTTGCGTATTTACGGCAGGTAATCAACAAACATTCTTTCCATTGCTCTTGATGAATGGAGATATTTAATTGTTTATTCACTAATGTTGTTTATTACCAATTCGCCTGTAATGATCGTTTAAAAGTTAATTTCGAATAATCAGTTGTTTAGCATCGTTCCACGCTTATATCTATTAATGATAAGCAATGGCTGTTCAGCGTATGAATCATTTATGTGCTGATGCTTTATGAATTGCATCCAGCTGATTATTCTCGTTTTAACACAAATATCACAACAAGAACTTCGATTATCACATTAAATTTCTTAAACTACTACTAAATCTTTTGGCCAAGTCACATTTTAAATCCCTTATTTTTTGCCCGTTTGTCACTGGATGCTGTACAATTGCGCCATGACAACGACACCCCAACAAGTCGCGACCAAAGTGCAGTTTGTCACTATTGATGACAATCATGCTGGTCAGCGCATCGACAATTATTTAGTGACCCTACTCAAAGGGGTTCCCAAGAGCCGTGTTTACCGTATTTTGCGTAAAGGCGAAGTGCGTGTTAACAAAAAACGAATTAAGCCAGTTTATAAGTTACAAGAAGGTGACATTGTTCGCGTACCACCCGTTACGATGAGTGAAGAAAAACCGTTACCCAACCCAAAACTAGACAAAATTGCGTCACTAGAATCACATATTATTTTTGAAGATGATTACTTGATAGTCATTAATAAGCCCTCTGGCATCGCCGTTCATGGTGGCAGTGGCTTAAAGTTTGGCCTGATAGAAGGGTTGCGAGCACTGCGTCCTGATGCGCGATATTTAGAGCTAGTACATCGCCTCGATCGCGATACGTCAGGTTGTATGTTAGTGGCGAAAAAACGTAGTACTTTAAGGGCATTGCATCAGCAATTGCGCGAAAAAACTATTGAGAAAAATTATTTGGCTTTGGTATTAGGCCAGTGGGAAAAAACCGACAAAGCCGTACATGCACCATTATTAAAGAACACTTTACAATCGGGTGAACGATTAGTGCGAGTCGATCCTGAAGGAAAAGAAAGCCATACCAAGTTTAAAATTGTCCAGCGCTTTGAAGATTGTACCTTAGTGCAAGCCAGTCCAGTGACCGGTCGAACTCACCAAATTCGAGTTCACACCCTTTACGCCGGACACCCTATCGCTTGTGACGATAAATACGGTGACGATACCTTTGATAAACAAATGCGTAAATTAGGCTTAAATCGTCTATTTTTGCATTCAGCCAGTTTGAAGTTTTTTCATCCTAATACTGAAACCGATATGCGCTTTGAAGCACCGATGGATAAGTCCTTAAAACAAACAATTGAGTCATTGCGTAAAACATGAAATACAAATTAGTCATTTTTGATTGGGACGGCACTGTGATGGATTCTGTCGCTCGGATAATTTCTTGTGTCAAAACCGCGCAGCACCGTGGGCAGCTACCACCGTCGTCGGATCAACAGATCAAGAATATTATCGGGCTAAGTTTAGACGCGGCGATGTTAGCACTTTACCCGACACTCGATGAGCAACAACTAAAAAACATGGTTGATGCTTATCGAGAAGAGTATGTCGAGAACGATTCGACTCCGACCCCAATATTTGACCAACTCGAGTCGGTGTTAATCGCACTTAAACAACGTGATATCAAAATTGCGGTGGCGACTGGTAAGGGGCGTGGTGGCTTAGAGCGGGTTATCGAAGTGAGTGGCTTAGGGCACTACTTTTGTGACACCGTTTGTGCCAGTGATGCTAAATCGAAACCCGATCCACAAATGATTGATATTTTATTATCACGACTTAATATTAAACGCGAAGACGCGTTAATGATTGGTGATTCAACGC
>JABSRS010000044.1:11125-15104 GCA_013214885.1 Gammaproteobacteria bacterium | reverse complement strand
CATAAACTATTTGGGCAATAACACTGGTACTTTGGCTGTTAAACCCCTGATTTAATATGCCGACTGAGCGCTGGGCAATCTTGAGTGCTTTATTTGAAAATGCGGCAGAGTATTTTTCATAAATGACCTTTCGATCTTCAATAATACTCATAAATAGCGCCCCACCCACCGCATTAGCAATCGCCATTGGCAGTGCGATGGCTTGGACCAGAATTAAGGCTTGGTCGAACGGTTGCGCCACCAGTAAAATAATCAACATTTGCAATGATTCGGCGACAAACATCACCAAAAATACCACTTTCGGTCTAAACAATTGCTCAGGTTGACCGCGTTTAATCATGTAAGCATGGAATAAACCAGCTAACAAGCCTTCGGTAGTCGTTGAAATCATACAGGCGAGATCGGTAAAACCTCCCATCGAATAACGATGGAGTCCCCCCGTTAAACCGACAAAAAAACCAACCACAGGGCCACCAATTAACCCGCCCATCACCGCGCCAATAGCTCGGGTATTAGCGATGGCATCTTGAACCTGCAACCCTAAATAAGTACCAAGAATACAAAACATTGAGAAAATGCCGTAACACAGCAACCGCTGTGACCAACCGCCAGATAAGGTCAGCAATGGCATAAAGATCGGGGTTTTACTGAGTAAATAAGCGATAACTACATAAACACTCAATTGCTGCAGTAGGGAAAGAATTAAATCCATAATGATGTGCCTGTGGTCACTGATATTTTGCGACACCAGCATAACATAGCAGAGTGATATTGAGTTGCTGGTCGAACAGTTAATAAGTTACTTAGCTAGCAGTACATCAGATTAGTTTAGAGCCACATTTATTGTGGCTCTAATTTTCATGGTATTGAATGGCGAGGGGTATAACAATCTATGGCAGCTCTATCCCGCTATGCTATTAATTACTCTTTAGCATCTTATATTCTTTGTTAAGCCCAATGAAAAGACTCAAACACATAAAGATTAAGACCATAGTAAAAGGCAGACCAACCGTAACGGCTGCTGCTTGGAGGGCGCCTAACGCATCGGCACCACCACCAAATAATAGTACTGCGGCAATAACACCTTCGAGTGCGGCCCAGAAAATGCGTTGCACTACTGGTACGTCGATTTTGCCACCCGCAGTAATACTGTCGATCACTAATGAGCCTGAATCAGATGAGGTAACAAAGAACACTAGTACTAACACAATCGCCAAGAATGAGGTTACTTGATGAAAGGGTAAATTCTCGAGCATTTGAAACAGTGCTAACGAGCTATCGGTGATGCCCTGGCTTAATTGTCCAACGCCATTTTGAACTTGGTCAAGTCCCATTCCGCCGAAAGTAGCCATCCATACCGTAGTCACTAAGGTTGGAATAAGTAATACCGCGAGCAAAAATTGACGGATTGTTCGGCCACGTGAAATGCGGGCGATAAACATTCCGACAAAAGGAGACCATGAGATCCACCATGCCCAGTAAAAGACGGTCCAGCCGTGATAAAAGGTTTCATCTTCACGACCAATCCAGTTACTTAACGGGATAATATTTTCGGCATAGGCCATCAGGGTTGTCCCTATACCGTTGATAATTAGCGTGGTTGAACCGGTAATAATCACAAATACCATTAAGATAATGGCGAGTGACATGTTGATATTACTTAATACTTTGACCCCAGCCTTGAGCCCTCTGACCACCGAAAATATAGCGACAATGGTAATGGCAAAGATAATCGCAATTTGGGTGCTAATAGTATTAGGGATATCAAACAGGAAGTTTAATCCGCCAGCGGCTTGTTGCGCGCCAAAACCGAGCGAGGTCGCAAGGCCAAATATAGTCGCTAACACCGCCAGTGTATCAACGACATCACCTGGCCAGCCCCATGTTTTCTCGCCTAAGAGCGGATAGAACGTTGAGCGAATAGTCAGCGGCATATTACAGTTATAACTAAAGAAGGCTAACGATAACCCAACCACGGCATATGTTGCCCAAGGGTGTAATCCCCAGTGGAACATCGTGGCACCCATGGCCATGCGAGCAGCCTCAGCGGTACCCTCTGGGGTGTTAAGAGGTGTCCCGTACCAGTTAGTGAAGTATCCAACAGGTTCGGCGACGCTCCAAAACATCAGTCCAATACCCATACCAGCGGAAAATAACATCGAAAACCATGAGACAACGCTAAACTCTGGTTTGGCATCAACCCCACCTAAGCGGATCTTGCCGTGTGGCAACACGATTAACGTGAGACAGAATATAACAAATAGATTGGCACCGGCCATAAATAGCCAGTCAAAATTATTAATGGTCCAACTTTTACTGGTGTCGAAGGTTTGCTTGGCTAACTCAGGGAAGATTAAGGTGAGGGTAACAAAAAGAAAAATTAACAATGAGGAGCAGAAGAAGACGGGGTTATGTAAATCCATCCCTAATATTTCAACATTGTGATCACCAGCTTGGTGATCGGTTTCATAAACTGGATTATCTACGCTATTGGTTTGACTGGGGTATTCTTCGCTATTTGGTTTATTCATTAATATTTTTACTGTATTTGAGAAAATATAGGACTAATAATAAAGCTTTGCGCGCAAAAAAGCCAAATAACGTGGTTATTTGGCTTATATTTGAGGCGTTGGTGCGATTAATCTTATGGTTCGATTAGTGCCGCCATCATTTTGTTGGCTAGGTCGACGTGATGTTGCATGGTGGAAAACTGCTTAATCACCCCCATTGGTCCAAATGCATAGACAGGAACTGGCGCGGCAGTGTGCGTGCCAGTGCCCCAAACGACATTTTGATCAGCGGCTAGGGTGCGACCAATTAAGTTGCCGTGGAGCTCGTCGCCATAAACGTAGAATTCTTTAAAATCGACGATTTTCGGGAACTCATCAGCATCGAGGTATTTATGACCTGCCACCTGATATTCATTCACTTCACGCTGAGGTATTTGCTGTGCTTGCTCGGCAGTGACTTTAATCGCGCTATATTGATTAATAACATCGGCCCATTCCTGACCTGTGGTGCCGTTAAAGTCCCAGTTTGAATCGACGCTAGTCATCATGTTATAAAAAGTGCCGCTTTGGGCATACAATTTATCGAGTGTCGCCAGTGGGCCAAAGTTAAAGTTAGGCTTATACTCTCGACCTTGCATGCCATCGCCATCGAGAAACTTACCTTCAGGTAAGTTTTTGCGCGAGTAACTTAAGCCAAAGCTGCCAGTTTCATGATCGGCGGTCACAATCACCAAGGTATCTTCACGGTCTTTAACCCAGTCGTAAACAGCTTGAACCGCTTGATCGAATTTGATTAACTCATGCAGCATGGTACCCGCGTCGTTGGAGTGACCAGCCCAGTCAATTTGGCCGCCTTCAATCATCAGGAAAAAGCCATCAGGATCTTTGCTCAAGACCTCAAGTGCCTTGATTGTCATGTCACGCAGCGACGGTTCGATACAGCTGTTGTCTTTACTACAGGCGGTATAAGCTATGCCATCGGCCATGCCTGAGTTAGCAAATAATCCTAAAATTTTGTTACCTTCGAGTGCGGCAAGTTGTTGCTTGGTAAACGCTAAGTCGTAGCCATGATCTGCTTTGGCTTCGAGGATTAAGTTGCGATCGTCATTACGCTTAGATTTACGGAAGCTGGTTGCTGGCATCCCTAAATCTTTCATCAGCGCTTGGTCGTCAAGATCGGTTTTAATATCTGACGGTAAAAATACTCGAGCACCACCAGAGAGCAAGACATCGACATTGCCTGATTCAATCAGTTGCTCGGCAATCGAAGTTTCTAATGAACGATGTGGTTGGTGCGCCGCGAACGCTGCTGGTGTGGCATGAGTAATGCGGGTGTCAGAAACTAACCCAGTTGCCTTACCTTTGGCTTTGGCCTTTTCTAAGATAGTTTCGACGATATTACCGTCGATATCGAGCCCGATCATTTCTGAACCTGCCGCAACACCCGTGGCGAGCTGAGTTGCCGAACA
>JABSRS010000044.1:0-11104 GCA_013214885.1 Gammaproteobacteria bacterium | reverse complement strand
CCACTAGGCTGCCACTGCTACCATGGGGTGCATTTAATGATAATCCCATCAATCCAGCGTTAGCAAATTTTGATAAAGCCGTTTGATTACCCATGTTGTTATATATTGAATTGGGGGCGCGGCGGGCATATTCTTCGAGCAAACCAACCTGCTGAGCGCCCATGCCATCACCAATCATTAAAATGACGTTTTTAACTTTAGTGACTGCAATCGGTGCGACTTCCTTAATCACTTCGACTTCTTTAATTACCTCTACTTCTTTGATTACTTCAACGGTTTCGTCACTACAGCCAGCTAGGAAAGTTGCCGCGACAGCTAATGCTAAAATTGTTTTATTGTTCATCATAATCTCTTGTTAACGATAAAAGTTAAGCAATAGCTTAGACAATGAAGATGACAAAAATAAGGCAGAAATGTGGCAAATTAAAGTTGGCTAATCATTAAGGCGAGACGTTCAATTTTGAGATTAGAGAGCTGGCGATAATCGAAATAAGGGCAGACAATTAATCGATGCTGGTGGTTAATTGCAAACTCATTATCGAGCCAAGTCAAAGGCACGGTTAGTTGACCTGAATTGACTAGCGACTTGGCATAGGTCCGCCCGATTATCAGGTGAATAGTGGTTGAATCGGTCAATTGTGGTGGGCTAAACAACAGTGCGGTATTTGAGTTTGGCTGTAACAAATGTTGATCACGAAATTTTTGCCATGTTGCTGCGCTATCACGATATAAAAATTGTTGGGGTTTAAGCGCGTAAAGCAACTTAGCGTAAACATTAAATACTTTGCGCCAGCCATTGCCACACTGTTGACCAATTGCCGTTATTTCACCACTAGTCAGCGCGGTGAGCTGATCTAAAGATTGATACTCATAAAGTGGTGGACGATTAGCGATATAGACCGCGAAGTTAAAATTGCGGCAACCGAGACCAATATTGTGATGATTGTCCATAATGACAGTTTGCTAATGTTGAGATGGTTCTAGTATACCTAAAAGCTTTGTAATTGCTGAATCTAATGTTTAACCAAGCTAACCGATGCACTAGCTAACTTGGCCATCGTTAATATATTAACGATGATGATGGGTAAACGAGACGGGTACAGCAGGCGCTGGCTGCGACTGACAGACTGCCATCACTCGCGCTGGACCACCTGTGCCGCCGACATGGTTTAATGCCCCGACCATTAATGAGCAATCACCTTGGTGCTGGGCTAATAGCCCTAGGTTAGTGAGGTTTTCAACAATTAAGATATCACGTTGATATAACCGGACATGGGCAGGCCAAGAGCCAGTCCAGTTGTTGTCACTGCCTTTGGCGCCTTGTCCCGAGTCAGTGCTAAAACTGTCGGCGGCAATGCCAGATATCTTAATGTTTTTGTGATCCATAATCTTGATGATTTCATCAATCGCTTCGCTGGTAAAGCCTGGGTGGTTTAAACCATTAACATAGGCCGATTTATCCCAGTCTTCGGTACCAGCAAAGTAGAATTGTTCCCAGCCGACCCGACCAACTAACCACGCACCATCGGTAATTTGATCGGCGACTGCACGGATATCACTGGCCCGAATAGTGGCGAGTGAGCTATCGGAAAAATCAGTAATGGTGATATCAGCGTTTGGCTTACCGTTATTCTTCGCTAACTCTGCTTTGACTCGTGTTGAAACATCGATTAATACAATATTGCCCGTTAACTGCTTGGTGCCTAATTGATGCGCCGCCTTGCGCTGGCTAAAAGCAATGGCACCTTGTTCGCTACTGTTCTGATCATTGCGATAATGATTCGGGGCATTAAAACTGGTGCCGTTATGTTCTTGAATTAAGATTGATCGGCTATTGAAATGGCCTTGGCTCGTGGCCCATTTGTCAACGGGGTATAAGATCGCTTGTTGGAAAAACCCAGCAATTGGCGTGCTGTTAGCAACTGGCTGTGAGAGATCAGGTTTAGTGGCGTCTTCGCTGCTTGGGGCAAATGTTGGGATTGGGTGGCTAAGGTCAATAAAGGTTAAATCATGTGGCGGTGATACCGTGGCGCAACCCGCATTAAGTAGGATGACGCAGCCAATAATTAATTTTTTCATCTGGTTATTCCTTAAAGGGTTAAATTCACTGCGGATATAGTAACTGCTTACTTAATGTGATTGAATGTCACTAACATCATATTACTTGTGACAAAGCTTCACCTATGGATAAGTTGAACTTATTAAAACTATTTGTTAGCACGGTCGATCACGGTGGTTTTACCGCCGCAGCGAATCACTTGGGCTTGTCGGCATCGACAATCAGCAAGGGCATGGCACGGCTCGAAGATAATCTTAATATTAAGTTGTTTCATCGCTCGACCCGTCAGGTTCATTTAACCGATGCTGGAGCTCGTTATTTAGTGACGGCGCGGCGAGTTGCCATCGAACTAGAGCAATGTGAGCAAGAGTTACAACAAACTAATGATCAGCCCTGCGGCAAGGTGAAAATTAACCTGCCAGTGTCTTACGGTCGGTTATATGTACTGCCGTTATTACAGGGTTTTATTGAGTTATACCCTGATATTGAACTCGATATTTCGTTTAACGACAGTTATGTTGATATTTTAGAGCAGAGTATCGACTTGACGATTCGAACTGGCAGGCTCGACGACCAGCGGCTGGTGGCCCGCAAACTTAGTCCAATCGATTTTATTCTTTGTGGTGCGCCAAAGTATCTGGCCAAGCATGGTGTTCCGAGCTGCGCTGCCGAATATTCACAACACCAATGGGTTCGCTTTAAATATCGCCAGTCAGGCCGTTTGATGCCAATCACCGCCGATGAAGGCAATGGGCTCGAAAGTTATGATCCAGGGCGGCAGTTTGTGGTCGATGATGGTGAGGTATTAGCCGAGTTGTGTGCCCAAGGTCTTGGCTTGACTCAGCTACCCCATTTTCTTGCCCGCGATTGGCTCAAGCGAAAAAAAATTGTCGCTATTGCGCCAGTGTTACGGTCGGGCGAAGGGGTTTATTGTGTTTATCCCAAGCGTGAGTTTTTACCCGTTAAGGTTAAGGTGTTGATTGAGTATTTGATCGCTCAGATTGAGCAAGGTGGTGAGAGTACGTATCAAACTTGGGCTGAAAAGCTAACTATCGTCAGTCCTTGTCATCCCTGACATCGTGACATACCGCTCATCCTGAACATAACGAACCAATGAACGATGTCATTGACTCGTTAGTTGCTCTTAATACTGCTGAGCGATTGCTTCTTCGACTAAATCAGTTAGCTGCTGATAACCAAAGCTTGGCATTGGTTTGCCGTTAACAAAAAATTCTGGCGTCGCACGAACATTCAGGGTTTTGCCGTCAGTAATGTCTTGATTAATGGCTTTAACTAGCTCAATACTGCGTAAATCGGCACTAAACTTTTCACTGTTTAATCCTAAACCTCTAATGACCACTCTGGCTCTATTTGGCTGTGATACATGGTTAGTAACCCAGCTATTTTGGTTGGCGTATAATGTTTCTAATGCTGGCCAAAACTGCCCTTGCATATTTGCTGCTTCAAGTAATTTAACCACTTGATCAGAACCTTGATGCAGCGGTGCGTAGCGCATCATTAACTTTACCTTGCCAGGATACTTCTTAATTAAATCATTAACCATTGGGTAGAAGTTTTTACAGGTGCCACAAGCTGGGTCGAAAAACTCAACAATGGTGACTTTAGCGTCGCGAGCACCTTTAAACGGGGCGCTTGCGCGTTCAAGCGAGCTAGCATTTTTGTTAAAAAAGGCGGTTTCTTTAGTGGCCTTGTCGCTATTAAAAAGTGTTACCGCTGCTACGAATGTCAGGGCAAAGACCGCGATAACGCCGATAAAGAGGGATTTTTTATTCATGATGATTCCTGAGTTTTTGAGTAATAAAGTAATATGCCAATGAGGCTAAAGGTAAGTAAAGACATCACTGGAATATTTAAAAAGCCGAACAGCGTAAATTTAATCTCGGAGCACGGGATCCCAGCAACGCAAGGTTGGGCGCCTTCAGGCACCAGCCCTGCCACTAATAATACATGGAATAAAGCGGTCAACCAGCCGAATGCGGTTAACACACCTGCATAGCGAATAACTTTAGGCTCAAAAGGAAATAGAGCTAGTGGCAGCATCAGCACGAGTGGGTACATCGCGATTCGTTGATACCAACACAAGACGCACACAGGCAACTGGACCACTTCGCTAAAAAATAAGCTAATCAGAGTGCCAGCCGTTGCAATAACCCACACTGCAAAAAGTAGGTACCAACCGCGCGGCGTTTGATCTAAGGTGTTTTGTTTGCTCATGGATTCTCCGATATTTCAAGCAATTATCAGCGCATTATATCGGTGATAAGCTAGATTTTTAACCGTAAATGGCCTTTAAATTGGCATATATCAAGTTTGTGGGAAATTATTAACGACCGATGGCGAATGCCATCGGTACAACGAGCATGTTGGGAAATTAGAAAGGGCTTTCTAATGGCTGAAGACCAACATAAATCGATTTTATTTGAGTGTAATGGTTAAGCGTTGCTAAGCCATTTTCACGACCAATTCCCGACTGTTTATAACCGCCAACTGGCATTTGTGCTGGTGATGCGCCGTAGGCGTTAATCCAACAAATACCGGCATCCATTTGATGGATCACGCGGTGGGCGCGGGTAATATCTTGAGTAAAGACGCCAGCGGCCAGACCAAACTCGGTATCGTTAGCACGTTTAATCACTTCTTCTTCGTTATCAAACATCAGTACCGACATTACTGGACCAAAAATTTCTTCACGACAAATGGTCATTTGATCATTACAGTCACCAAAAATAGTTGGAGCAATAAAGTAGCCATTTGGTGCATTGTCTGGGCTTAATGCGGTGCCACCATGAAGTAGCGTCGCGCCTTCTTTAATCCCAATATCGATATAACTTTTGACTAAATCAAAATGCTTTTGCGAAATTAAGGCACCAAAATTAGTGTCAGGGTTCATCGGATCGCCAACAATAATATTATCGCGGGTCCGTTGGACTAGCTTTTCAATAAAGGTCGGATAAATGTCTTTTTGAACGAATACTCGAGTGCCGTTGGTGCAGATTTCACCTTGGGTGTAAAAGTTACCTAGCATCGCCGCAGAAACTGCATTGTCGATGTCGGCATCGTCAAAAATAATCAGTGGTGACTTGCCACCAAGTTCCATCGTGACATCTTTAAGCGTCGTCGCTGCACCTGCCATCACTTTTTTACCAGTCCCGACTTCGCCAGTAAATGACACCTTGGCGATTTCTGGGTGATGTGACAACCAAGCGCCAACTTCACCAGCACCTTGAACGACATTAAATACGCCGTTCGGGATCCCTGCCGCAGTGAAAATCTCGGCCAGCTTTAAGGCGCCCAATGGGGTTTCTTCTGACGGTTTAAAGATCATGACGTTGCCACAGGCTAATGCCGGCGCTGCTTTCCAACAGGCGATTTGTAATGGGTAGTTCCAAGCACCGATACCAGCACAAATACCTAAAGGTTCGCGGCGGGTATAATAAAAATCACCGTCAACTTGTTGTTGGTTGCCTTCAATGCCAGGGGCAAGACCAGCGAAAAACTCAATCGACTCAGCACCTGATAATATATCGACTACTGAAGCTTCTTGCCATGGCTTGCCAGTATCTAGCACTTCTATTTCAGCAAGCTCGTCATTACGTTGGCGTAATAGCTCAACCGCTTTAAGTAAAATTCTGCTTCGTACGATCGGGCTCATCGCCGACCAAGTCGCAAAGCCTTGCTTGGCACTAGATATTGCCAGTTGCTTGATTTTGTCATCAGCAACTTCAACTTGGTATATAACCAAGCCAGTGGCAGGGTTAATGACATCGAAAGTTTCACCACTTTGGTTGGCAACAAAGCCACCATCAACAAAGTTTTCATAACGTTTTAAAGACAAGTAATTCTCCGTACTGCCTGCATAGAAAGTCTATGCTTTTTTATGGCGAGTTTATAACGCCTTTATACTCTTTTTTGAGCGCAAAAAACAGCTAAAACATAATTCTGAAGCTTCAAAATGCTAGCGTGGTAACGATATTTGTGCCACGGCACCTTGTTTGTTCTGTCTATTACAAAGAGTCAGTTCGCCACCTTGGTTACGGATAAGCTCACGGCTAAGTAGTAATCCAATTCCGCTACCATTAGCCTTGGTCGAATAAAATGGCACAAATAAATTATCGGGATTGGCGATGCCCTGACCGCAATCAATAATCTCTATTTGGATTTGTTGCGGAGTTTGCGACCAGTTGATGTTAATTGGGCTGTTTTTCCATCGGGAGTTAGGGTGAAAATATCTTTAGTGCTAAAGCCATACGCATCACTTGGTTGGTTGACCAACAAGGTATTAGCTATTTGTTTAACCTCAATGCTGCCTTCTACGGTTAAGTCTGGGCGGGCGTTAGCAGGTAATGGACCCGTTAAATCGAGCTCGATAATGACTCGACCGTCGGTCACAATTGGATCAATTCGAATGACTTTGGCGGCGACTGTGGTGCCAAAGGTGCTGATGGTTGCAGCCATCCCGATGTTTATTTGGTCGGCCAGCCTTTGCTGCACGCGCAATTGTGCAACTAATTGCTGATCCGAACCAACCATCGCCAGCTCAGTGCCAGGGCTAACACTTTGGCCAATTTCCACGCGTAAGGTTTGCAATACTCCGTTGAGTCCAGCCCTGACTTTTAGCTGGCTAAAGCGGCGTGCAATGGTTTGAAAATTTAATTCAAACTGGCTAATTAAATCGCGCTGGATTTTAATTCGCTGTTGTTGCATTTCTTTAAGCTGGCTGTGTCTAGTACGTTCAATGGCTAAACGTTGTTTTAGTTGCTTTACCGTTAGTTGGCTCCGTTTGTAATCAAGGGTACTAACAATACCTTTGCCCACTAATTGGGTCTCTGCCTCTAATCTAAGACGAGCATTTTCTAACTCACTATTTAACAGGGCTATTTGAGCATCACGCTCTAATAGTTGGCTTTTATGCGCAATAATTTGCTCGTTAAATTGGGCATTCTGGCGTGCTAACTCAAGACGAGCTGTCGCAACATCTTGTTCGAGTTGAGCATTAGACAGGGTTAGAATGATGGTATCGCTAGTGACTTTTGCGCCAGGATATAATTCAATGGTTTCGACGATGCCTTGAGTTTGGCTGGTTAACAGTCGCTGATATTTGGCCCGTAACTTGCCATAACCATCGACTCGAACATTTAATGCGCCTGCACTTACCGTTGCAATTCTTAATGTGCTTTTATCAATGCGTGGATTGGTTGCCACCGAAGAGAAAGCCCACAACGAGAGTAGAATTAATGACAGTACAGTGATTGCAATTAGCTTTTTAGCTGGGCTTGCACTGCGTTTCTTGTTTAGGGTTGTTTGGATGTCCATCAATTACATCGCCAGTAAGTTTTCGTTACTAATAAGATAGCTAATTTTATGCCAACATTTTATATGTTGATTTTAAAGAGTATTTTCATTCTTGGTTAGAGGTTTTGTTGCTTTTTGTCCCGCCACAGGGACAATGGAAATAGAATTGGGACTCGTTAAACTAGTAAGTCCCAATTAGTATGATTAATATGGGGCAGTTATTCAGCGTTCATTTCGATTTGCAGCTCTTTCAATTCTTCCATGTCGTGGGGGATTTTTTCGTCACCAAAATCAAAGTGATTATGGAAATATTTCATCATCGCTTTAAAAGCGCAGATCATGTAGCGGCGTTTAAAACCATCTTCGAGTTTCATTACTTCTTTCATCTTGTTGCCATAAAAGGTCATGTAACAACGTGCCAGTCCGCGAGAAATCTGATCTAGTGTCATGTTATACGGTTCAATAATCCCACACTCGAATGCGATCTTCATTTCACCATCAACCTTGTAAGCGATGCCCTGAATATCTTGCCATTTATCTTGCGGGTAGGTGCGTAATACTGATCAAAGGTCGCTTCCATTTCGCCGCAAAGGACAAAATCAGGTGGATTATCGTTGCTATACAATATTTATTTAAACAAGAATTTCGGGTGAGGACCACCGAGCAAGGTAACGATATCTGGGTTTACTTGTTTGGCAATCGATAGTGTTTCTAAGGCCGCGGGTACGGTTGCGGTGCTGATTGCACCTGACACTGGCAAGTAATCTAACGTGAATACGAAGTCAGGTTGGTAACGTGCTATTTGAGCTCAAACATCTTCTGCTACGCCCGCTAAATAGGCCAGGTGCCTGTTACTTGAACTCCCCAGCAATGATATGGTGGAGCAATAAATAGGATTTTCTTATCAGTAATTATTTTGTCAAGAGGGGGCACAGTCGGTGGTAATTACTTTTATTTTTATGCTGTCCATAGTTCTCAAATTATTTAGTAATGAAATTGGCGACAGCATAAAATATAACCCTAAGTGCTTCAAAGGATTAGTCGCTTACTAACCACTTTATTGATCTGGCTACGACTATAAACCTAGGTTAATTACGTTCGAAGTTTTCTCGGTTAATCTGTACTTACCAATTTATAAAAGCATTAAGTAAAGGAATAACAAAGTGACCAACTCCCAAATAGCTCAATCCTATTTAGCCGACTTAAATATTAAAGAAGGTTCGTTAGAGATAGTTTTTTTAAATGAATTACAAAGCAAACATATTGCACAATATAGTTTTAATAATATTGCCGTGCTATTAGGACAAGAGCTACCGCTAGATGCTGAATCGCTATTTAATAAAATTGTTGAAAGACGCCGAGGTGGCTATTGTTTTGAACATAATAAACTTGTATTTACCGTTTTATCTGAGCTAAATTTTGATGTCCGTTTATTGTTGTCTAAAGTTATTTACAATCAATGTGTCGAAGTTGCCAGAACTCATAGAGTGACGCTGCTTACGTTAGCAGGTGAAGATTATATTGTTGATGCTGGCTTTGGTCATTTAGGTGCGCGTTTTCCGGTAAAAATAGAGCTTGGCTTGATCCAAGATCAAGGAGATGCTCAGTATCGTATTATCAAAAGTGATAAAGGTGACTATTGTTATCAAGTGTTTAAAGATGGTGATTTTTTTACACTATATACCTTCGATTTACATCACTATACCGAATCAGATTGTTTGTTAGGTCACTTCTACTCGCATAAGCATCCTAACGCGGCTTTTGTTAATAATTTAGTGATTTGCCGTAAGTTATTTAATGATATTAAATCACTACGAAACAATGAATTTCATCATGTTAAAAATGGTATTACACAAACAACTAAAATAACAAGTATTGAGCAATTACATCAATTATTAATCGACGTTTATCAACTAGATCTTGATATTGCTATTTCAGAGTTTTTATTTCATAAGTTTGTCACTGTCAAAACGGCATAAAATATTGGATAACAGCAGATGAAATCTACATTAATTGATAATTGTACTTTACTACTTTGGGTGAGCTTAATGGCATCTTCATTTGTTGTATCGGAGCAATTAATACCTTATGTTAATCCTATTGCGAGTACAGCATTAAGATTTTTGCTGGCAACAATATTAATGATGCCTTTTATAGGGAAAACATCGATTAAACGATTGAACTATAAAATATTTTTTCACTATAGTGTCATCAGTTTATTTTTAGTGTTATTTTTTATTGGACTCTTTGAGGCACTTAAAACCACCAATGCTATGCGAACTTCGGTCATTTATACCTTGTTGCCTTTGATCAGTGTTGCAATAACTTATATCGGTTTAAAACTCGTAACACCGAACAGACAAATAATCGGTTTTTTAATTGGTACACTAGGATCAATATGGGTGTTACTGGCGTTTACACAAGAAGACTTAGTATTAGTATTTGAGGAATGGCGACTTGGCGATAGTATATTTTTAGCCGCTTGCTGTTGTTTGGCCTTACACGTGATCTTAATTAAAAAATGGGCGACTGATGTACCGCCTATGTTGGGGGCATTCTATATTATGCTACTAGGTAGCTTAATATTATTGCCATTTTTAATGCTTTTTGGTGACTTAAAGAACATTGCGTGGCAACAAATTACATTCTGGCAGACGTTATTATATCTAACGGTATTTACCACTATCGCGACTTTTATTTTACAGCAACATCTATTAAAAAAAGTAGGTCCTAACCGTCTTTTAGCCTTTACCTATCTAATTCCAAGTATTGTGGTTATACCGCAGGCAATCGCAAACACTTCCCAATTATACAGCGCTTTTCCTGGGATAATGTTAACCTTATTAGCACTTTACTTGATCTCTCCGAAACATCAGTAATGTTCTCTGGAGCTATATAAATGGATATAATAAATGAGCATGCAAATTGATATGGAAGACTTCGTCCAATATTTTTCAGGTAGCAACCTTAGTCTTGACCGATCTGATTTTGATAAATTTGGCCTTAAGACTAAACTCAAACATTATCAAAAAGGCCAGCTGTTAATTAGTCAGGGTCAACCAGCGACTAAGTTATTTTTTCTAGTCAAAGGTATTGTTCGTTATATGAGTGTGTCTCCTGAAGGCAAAGAATTTACTCAGTCCTTTGCTTGTGCGCCAAGTATTAGTGGCTCAACTCGGGCGATGACAAGAAATGTAGATACTCTGTTTAGTATTGAAGCATTAGATGATGTGATTTGTTGGGAATTCGAATGGGGGGTATTTTTTGAACAAATGAAATCACAACCCGGCTTTATGTCAGCTTATAATCGTTTACTTGAAAATATGTTTATTAAAAAGGAAGAGCGTGAATATTCTTTTGTACAACAAAGCGCAGAACAGCGTTATTTAACTTTTTTAGATCGTAACCCACAACTACGTGACAAAATATCGCTTAAAATTATCGCCTCACATATTGGTATTACGCCAATAGCGCTAAGTCGTATTAGAAGTAAGCTAAAGTAGGTAAATTAAGCCAACACTTTAGGTAAATAAAAGTGGAAGTTTACCTCGTTAGACCCGACCTATTGTGCGGTTAAGTCAAAACTAATATTTAAAAGTGTTAGATAAAATATAAGCTACTTCACATAAGCCTAAGATTGACGCTCAGCCAGTAAAAAAAGTAAAAAGGGACACGCATAAAATATAACCTTAAGTGCTTCAAAGAATTAGTCGCTTACTAACCACTTTATTG
>JABSRS010000448.1 GCA_013214885.1 Gammaproteobacteria bacterium | reverse complement strand
TGCTCTAGCTCCGACATCCATGTCGTCGTGCGTTGTTATAATATATTTATTTAGAATGACTAAACTGCACATATTATACCTAGCATTTGGCACGCTTCTCGACTTGCTGAAATCACGCATTTCCAGGTAGCACGGGTATAAGGTGTCAATGACGAATAAGGAGTTAATTACGATATAAGGTTTTAATTAAGTGATAGCCAAACTGAGTCTGAATTGGACCATGGACCTCTAAAATCGCCTTTTTAAATACGACATTATCAAAAGCCTTGACCATTTGACCTGGCTTGAACTCGCCTAAATCACCGCCTTTCTTACCTGAAGGGCAAGTTGAATATTTTTTGGCTAGCGCGGAAAAACTTTCACCCTTAGCGAGTTTTTGTTTTATTTTGTCAGCTTCTGATTTGGTTTTCACTAAAATATGTACAGCACAGGCTTTGGCCACAGGAATTCTCTAATCGGTAAAATTAATATCCGAGATTATAGATCAATTTTCGGGTGTAGTCGTTTGTTGGTGCATTAAATATTTGATCGGCGTCGCCAAATTCGACCATTTTACCCTGATCTAGCACCATCACTTGATCACTGATGTGACGAACGATATTGATATTGTGCGATACGAAAATGTAGGATAGACCCATTTCGTCTTGTAATTTCAATAATAAATTGATGATTTGAGAGCGTACTGACATGTCTAAAACAGATAAGGCTTCATCGGCGACAATAATATGCGGGTCAAGCATTAAGGCACGGGCGACTCCGATCCTTTGCTTTTGGCCACTAGATATCATGTGAGGGTAGAAGTGAGCATGCTCGGGAAGTAACCCGACCTGCCTTAATTTATGATAGACCTCTTTTTCACGATCTTTCTTATTCATATCTGTGGCAAATTTTAGTGGCTCTTCGAGCAAGTTTCCAATCCGTAATCTTGGATTTAATGAGGTGTTAGCATCTTGAAAAATCATCCGAATACAACGGCAACGTTGTTGATGATTTTTGGTTTCTAGTTGCTCGCCCTCAAGAATGATTTTGCCAGACGTGCGCCCCTCGGCACCGACTAAAATACGGGCTAGGGTACTCTTACCCGAACCTGCATTGCCGATAATAGAAAGCGTTTGTTGTTTTGCTAATGAAAATGAAATGGGTCCTAACGCATGCTGATATTGTGGTAGTAGCCACTTATAGCCAACCTGAAATGATTTGGTTAGACCGTCCACTTCTAATAAATTATTCATTGCTCTTTCTCATTGGGCTCATCGTAATCGATAGGGAAGTGACACGAATAATAATGCCCTTTTGACTTTTGCATTTGCGGCATTTCAACACAGCGCCGTTGGGCGTTAGGACAACGAGGCCCTAAACGGCATCCTATCGGTAAATGTTGCATGGTTGGGACACAACCCGATAACGCATTTAACTGTGATTTGTGAGCCAACTTGTCACCGAAATGTGGCATTGATTGTAATAACGCCATGGTATAAGGATGAAATGGTTGCTTAAATATGTCTTTGGTGCGTCCCGATTCAACAGATTGCCCGCTATACATCACGGTAATTGTTTGAGTCCAGTTTTCTATCTGTTCTAAATCATGAGTGATCAGTAAGATAGAAACATCATTAAGCTGGTTAAGTTTTTTAAATAATTTAAAAATTTGAACACGGGCGCCACTTTCAATATCAGTGGTGGGTTCATCGGCAATTAATAGCCTTGGTTTATAGGCTATCGCCATCGCAATCAGAACTTTCTGGCACATCCCTTCAGAGAGTTCGTGCGGGTAGCTGTTCATTACCCTCAGATGATCACGAATGCCAACTTTATGTAATAACTGCCTAATTCTGACTTCACGCCATTGCTTGCGTTGAAAAAATGGCACGTCAGGAGCAATGGTTGCTAATGATTCATGTAGTTGATGGCCGACAGTATCATTGGGATCAAGACAAGATGAGGGTTCTTGAAACACCATCGCAATTTCACTGCCCATCAACTTTCGACGTTCTTTGGCGCTTAAAGACAATAAATCAATTGAATTATAACGCAGTCGATCTGCGGATACGTGCCAGCGATCACTTAATATTCCCATAATCGCTTTGGCGACCAAGCTTTTCCCTGATCCTGACTCACCAACTAGACCACGTATTTCGCCTGGGTTGATTGAGAGATTAACCCGATCGACCGCTTTGATTATACCATTAGGTGTTTCCAGCTCGATCGTAAGGTTGCGGATATCTAATAGTGGCATTACCCGATCCCTTCTTTTAGTGCACGTTGTAAACCATAACCAATCATGTTAATTGACAACACACTGAAAAATAAAACTAACCCTGGAAATGCAACATTCCATGGCGCGATAAATATCAAATCTAAACCATCCGCTAGCATCGCACCCCATTCTGATAAGGGTGACTGGGCGCCAATTTTTAGAAAGCCCAAAGTTGCAATATCGATAATCGCCACCGATATCGCCAAGGTGATTTGTATCACCAAGGCATCAAGGATATTTGGCAATATCGAGTAGAAAAATATTTGAAATTTATTGGCACCATCAAGCTTGGTGGCGGTGACATATTCTTTAGACAGTTCATGATGAACCGCATTGTGGGTTGCTCGCATAAATTGTGGCGTTAGCGCGACGCCTACGGCGATCATGACATTGGTTAATCCTGTCCCGCTTATAGCCACTAAAACAATCGCTAATAACAGTGACGGAATAGCTAGGGAGGCATCTAAAATATGATTTAAGATACTTGATTTGAGCCCATGGCTCATCCCCGAAAAAACC
>JABSRS010000447.1 GCA_013214885.1 Gammaproteobacteria bacterium | reverse complement strand
GATCGAGTCCGCAGTGCGATTATTAATTCGGGTTTTGAGTTTCCCGCGCGGCGGATTACCGTCAACCTCGCTCCAGCTGATTTACCAAAAGAGGGTGGGCGCTTCGATTTGGCGATTGCGATTGGCATTCTAAGTGCATCGCAACAAGTGCCTGCAACATTGCTCACGCAATATGAATTTTATGGTGAGTTGGCACTGTCTGGTGAATTACGTGGCGTGATCGGCGTGTTGCCGGCGGCGATGGCATCCATTAAGGCCAAACGTCAGGCGATTGTCGCCATCGATAATCAAAACGAATTAGCGTTGCTCGATAATAACAAAAACAAGGTGGCAGGGAGCTTGATTGATGTCTGCGCTTTTTTACATGGTCAACTAGTATTGTCTATTGCTCGAACTCCGCTCCATTTATGCAAAAAAAATGAAGTGTTAGATATTCAGGATGTAGTGGGGCAGTCTTATGCCAAGCGGGCGTTAGAAGTTGCGGCCGCCGGCGGGCATAACCTACTATTTATTGGACCTCCCGGCACCGGAAAAACCATGTTGGCGAGTCGGCTGCCGAGTATTTTACCGCCTTTAACTATTAATCAGGGGTTAGAGGTTGCTGCGGTGCATTCCACATCTGGGCTTGAGCTGGCAATTTCTCAATGGCTGACGCCGCCATTTCGGAGTCCACATCATTCTAGTTCAGCCGTTGCATTAGTTGGCGGTGGTAGCGGTCACAACCTTAAACCTGGTGATATTTCACTAGCCCATCATGGGGTGCTATTTCTTGATGAATTAACCGAGTTTGACCGCAAGGTCCTCGATTCTTTACGTGAGCCGCTTGAGTCGGGTGAAATTGTGATTTCTCGCGCGGCGGGTAAGGTGGTATTTCCCGCATCGTTTCAGCTGGTCGCTGCCCTAAATCCAAGTCCCTGTGGTGAAATTGGTGAGCACAGTCGTAGTACATCAGAGCAAATATTAAAGTATTTGAGTAAGTTGTCAGGGCCTTTTATTGATCGCTTTGACTTAACCATTGATGTGCCAAGACTGCCTTCTGGCAGTATGTCAAAACCTGCTGCATTAGGTGATACGAGTGAGGTGATAGCGCAACGCGTCGCTAAAGCTCGACAAATTATGCTCAAACGTGACGGGAAGATAAGCGCGCTATTAACACCGAAGGAACTGGCGAAAAGTTGCCATTTAAGCGTCGAAGATTATCGTTATCTTGAGAATACGATTGAGCAATTACATTTGTCGATGCGGGCTTATCATCGAATATTAAAAGTGGCTCGAACATTAGCAGACTTACAAGGTGAAGCTGATATTAAACGCGCTCACCTTGCTGAGGCATTAAGTTACCGCGCGATGGATCGGTTATTAAGTTCTTTAACTAAACCGTTTTAATTGTTATTGATCCCAATAAGGGTTGTCACCAAATCGCTCAGCGATAAAGTCGATTAACAGTCGTGCTCGCTGGGCCAAAAATCTATTTTGAGGATAAACCGCGTAAGCATAGCTATCGGGTAACTTGTGATCCTGTAAAATTGCTACTAAGTCACCCGTTGCTAATGCTTGCCAGGTAATGAAAGTCGGAGAGGTCAAAATTCCGTGCCCAGCAATTGCCATGTCCCGTAAAAAATCACCATTATTGGCTTTTATTTTAGCTTTGTGTTCGACGCTATGCTTTTTTCCTTGGGGATCGATTAACTCAAACTTTAAGCGATGAGCACTGCCATATTGTAATAATTGATGCTGACTAAGATCGGCAATGGTGTTTGGTGTCCCCATCTTTTCTAGATATTCAGGACTGGCGCACAGGACATGGCGAATAGGGGTGATCCTTTTAGCTTGGAGGCTTGAGTCTTTAAGATCGGCAATTCTAATCGCTAAGTCATAACCTTCTTCGACTAAATCAACATGACGGTCTGAAAAGTCAGTTTGAATGGTTAGGTTAGGGTGTTGCTGGCTAAAGAGATCAATCACCGAGGTTAGATGCGCTAGTCCAAAGGACAACGGAACTGCTAAGCGGAGTGTACCTTCAAGAGATGCATCAACTTCGCAAGTAGCGGCATCCATCATTGTTATTTGGTCAATAATTTTCAAGGCATGTTGATAATAAGTATGGCCAGCATCGGTAAGGTTTGATTTGCGAGTGGTGCGCACCAATAATTGAGTGTCGAGTCGTGATTCAAGCTCTGCTAGTCGCCGACTAATCGCTGATTTTGCAACCCCGAGTTGTTCGGCGGCTTTGCCGATCCCGCCAGCCTCCACGATGCGAACGAATACATTCATTTCTTCTAGTTGACCCATGATTTGTTCTCATTAATGCAATTATTATTTGCAATTGTTGCTGTTTATTCTTAAATCGTCAATAGATAAGCTTATACCTGTGATTATCTTAAGGAGGTCAACATGACCAATAAAGAATTAATATTAGTATCTAAAGGTATGGCGGTGTCAGACGGTGACGGGGTCAAAATGACTAGGATAATCGGTACGCCGACATTAGAGATGTTAGATCCTTTCTTAATGCTCGATTGTTTTGAAAGTGATCAGCCGCAGGATTATATTGGCGGTTTTCCTACTCATCCCCATCGTGGTTTTGAAACGGTGACTTATTTACTCGATGGCAAGATGCGCCATAAAGATAATGCAGGTAACGAAGGGGTTATTGAACCTGGCGGTGTGCAATGGATGACGGCAGGCAAAGGGATCTTGCATTCTGAAATGCCCGAGCAACAAAATGGTTTATTAAAAGGTTTTCAGTTGTGGGTTAATTTGCCGAGTTCGGCAAAGATG
>JABSRS010000446.1 GCA_013214885.1 Gammaproteobacteria bacterium | reverse complement strand
ATTATTGTTATTACCGCTTGGAGCCAACTTGAAACGGCGATTGAACTGGTCAAAGCTGGTGCGGCAGATTATTTACCTAAGCCTTGGAACGATGTTAAGTTACTTGAGACTATTGCTAGTTATATCAAGGTTGAAGCCGAGTCGGTGAAACCGAAATCGCGTTCACATAGCGATTTCATTTACCAGTCAAAGGCGATGGCGCAGCTGATTGCGATGGCCACCAAAGTTGCTGATTCTGATATTAGTGTGCTGATCAGTGGGGCTAATGGTTGTGGTAAAGAAAAGCTCGCCGATTATATTCATCAGCAATCAAGCCGCACCAATCAACCATTAATCAAAGTAAACATGGGGGCTATTCCGCACGATTTAATCGAGGCTGAGTTATTTGGCGCGCAAAAAGGAGCCTACACTGGTGCTAATAGCGCGCGCATTGGTCGATTTGAGGCAGCAGCTGGTGGCACATTATTTCTGGATGAGATTGGGAACTTGTCATTACAAGGCCAAATGAAGTTATTGCGAGTATTACAAACTGGCGAATTTGAACGCTTGGGTTCGAGTGAAACCATTCAGGTTGATGTACGGGTGATTAGTGCGACTAATACCGATTTGCCCGCGGCAATTAAACTGGGCTTATTTAGACAAGATCTTTACTATCGACTTAACGTCATTGAACTAAATTTATTACCCTTGGCGCAGCGACCCGCAGATATTATCCCATTAGCACATCACTTTATTGGCTCGGCTTATCAGCTATCAACAGCGGCCGAGCAGTTTTTATTAGCGCAACCGTGGCCTGGTAATGTTCGTGAACTTGAAAATTGTTGTAAGCGCGCCTTGGTATTTGCCAGCAACGATGAGTTAAGTATCGATGATTTTGGTGGCAGCAGTTCGACTTTAATCAATGTGCAACCCAGCGAAAAAGAGCAGATGCAACAAGTGTTAGATAAACACAACTGGACGATTTCGCGGGCAGCCAATGAGCTTGGACTTAGCCGTCAAGCGCTGTATCGGCGGATCGAAAAATTTGAATTGGTTAAGGGGGAGCGTTAGGATGAATTTTTTGCTTATTGTACTGAGCAATCTAGTGTTCTTAAGCGTCAGCTATTTCTATCTCGCCCAATATCCACAATATATACTCGCAGGGGGCGGATTGATACTTGGCATCGTTGCCTTGCTCGCTCAGCGGTATTTGACCCAACGGCAGCGACTAATAAAAACCCTAGAACACGGTTTTTTAAGTTTTAATGATGGTGATTTTTCGATTAGCTTAGCGATAGATCCAGGTTGTGATCATCAACAGCTATTTGAATTATTTAATCAAACTGGAGAAAAACTGCGGCTAGAGCGCCAGCACTTATATAAGCGCGAAATGCTGCTCGATAAAGTACTAAGTGCTTCACCTGTAGCGACAATTTTAGTCGATCAACGTGATAAGGTGGTATTTTGTAATCAAGCTGCGCAGCAAGTCTTTGATACAAAAAACTCGATGTTAGGTGCGCATTGGCCGAACTTAACCTCCAAGCTCGCTCCAGAGTTTCAGCAAGCGTTGGCGGCTCGGGGGGAATCTATTTTCACCTTAAGTGATAATGAAGGACAACAACAAGCCTGGCATGTCGCAATTTCATCGGTCAGAGTTCATCAGGCACAGCATCAACTGTATTTATTAAAAACCATTACCGCAGAATTATCAAAACAAGAAGTCGCGACCTGGAAAAAAGCCATCAGTGTGCTCAGTCATGAACTCAACAACTCGATTGCACCGATTAGTTCGATGTGTCACAGCGGTAATTTATTGGCTGATAAGCTTGATGAACCGAGATTGAACCGGGTGTTTAAATCCATTAGCGGACGGATTAATCATCTCAATGAATTTATCAAAGGCTATGCGAGTTTAACCAGAATAAAACAACCGCTTAAAGCCCCGGTTGATTGGTCCGTGATGATTGAGCAACTCACCAGCCTTTATCCCTTTGACATCATTGGTTTGTTACCGGCGCTCCCTGTCTATGCCGATTGTGCTCAGCTTGAGCAGGTGCTAATTAACATTATTAAAAATGCAGATGAGTCGAGTGGTAACTCGCCAATAACTATGGCGTTTAAACAGTCAAAAATATCAACGGAGATAGAGATTTGCGACAGCGGTAGTGGTATGTCCAAGGAGGTCATCGCCAATGCCTTATTGCCTTTTTACTCGACTAAGCATTCTGGTACGGGTTTAGGACTAGCTTTGTGTCGTGAGATCATTGAAGCGCACCACGGCCGATTAAGCTTTATTAATCGCGATGGCGGGGGGTTAAGCGTCACAGTGTTAATCCCTAATCAGTACCATAGCGAGTAATTAAAGAGCGAGAAAGGGGGTCCAAAGGGAGATTAAAAGCAAAAGGGAAAAGGGGGTCAAGTCACTTTTCTTATGACACTTTGTCATCTACACTTTATAGATGTCGCGCCCACAAAGAATAGAATATGAAAATGCTTTTTACCATGTCATGAACCGTGGCAGGGCAAGGCAAACGATTTTTCATAGCAATATTTATTATCAGACGTTTTTAACTACGCTAGCTGAGGCGCAGGCGCGTTTTCAATGTGTTATTCATGCATATTGTCTGATGGGAAATCATTATCATCTTTTAATCTCAACGCCAAATGGCAACTTAGGCCGTATAATGCGGCATATCAACGGTGTTTATACCCAGCGTTATAATCGACTTAGGCATATTGACGGGCCTTTGTTTCGTGGACGCTATAAAGCTATTTTGGTCGATCAAGATAACTATTTGTTACAACTG
>JABSRS010000445.1 GCA_013214885.1 Gammaproteobacteria bacterium | reverse complement strand
AAAAGTACAAAAAATGTATTCTATAGATGGAAGAGATGGAACTTTTGATGGATCAAAATTTCAAGAGGGAGATATTTTAGTGACTGAAATGACAGATCCTGATTGGGAACCAATCATGAAACGTGCTTCTGCGATTGTCACCAATCGCGGTGGACGTACCTGTCATGCGGCGATTATTGCTCGCGAATTAGGCGTACCAGCAGTGGTTGGTTGTGGCAACGCGACTGACTTAATCAAAGAAGGCACCGAGGTTACCGTATCTTGTGCTGAAGGTGACACTGGGTTTATTTACCAGGGTATCCTTGATTACACGGTAACGACGTCTGAAGTCGATAATCTTCCTGAATTACCGATTAAGGTAATGATGAATGTTGGCAACCCTGATCGTGCTTTCGATTTTGCTCGTTTGCCCCATGCTGGTGTTGGCTTAGCCCGCTTAGAGTTTATTATCAACCAAATGATTGGTGTTCACCCTAAAGCGCTAATTAATTTTGATGATCAAGACGAACGCACCAAACGTCAAATTACCGAGATGATTGCTGGCTATGATAATCCTGTTGAATATTACGTTGCTAAGTTAACTGAAGGTATTTCAACTTTAGCTTGTGCTTTTTCACCAGAAAAAGTCATCGTTAGAATGTCTGATTTCAAATCGAATGAGTACGCTAACCTGTTAGGTGGCGATCGTTATGAGCCAGAAGAAGAAAACCCAATGCTGGGCTTCCGTGGTGCATCACGTTACTTATCTGAAGACTTTAGAGATTGTTTCGCACTAGAATGTGAAGCACTAAAACGCGTACGCAACGACATGGGCTTCAACAACGTTGAAATCATGATCCCATTTGTGCGCACGCTCGATGAAGCTAAAGGCGTTATTGAACTACTGGCTGAACATGGCTTAAAACGTGGTGAAAATGGGCTGCGGGTTATTATGATGTGTGAACTACCATCAAATGCTTTACTTGCTGACGAATTTTTAGAGTACTTTGACGGTTTCTCTATTGGCTCTAACGATCTAACCCAATTAACGTTAGGACTTGATCGTGATTCTGGCATTATCTCAGAGTTGTTTGATGAGCGTAACCCAGCGGTTAAAAAGCTACTATCAATGGCAATAAAAGCCGCCAAAGCTAAAGGTAAGTATGTTGGGATCTGTGGTCAAGGTCCATCTGATCATGAAGATTTTGCCGCTTGGCTGGTTGACGAGGGCATCGATAGTGTTTCCCTTAACCCTGATACGGTGCTAAAAACGTGGTTATATCTTGGCGAAAAATTTGCTAAGTAAACCAAATTTAGGCTAAATAAAGACCGCTAATACCACTAAGGTATTAGCGGTTTTTTTTATCTTAAATATATTATTTTAGAACAATTGTTTAGCGCCAAAAAAAGAGGTAATCTGTTAGCTAAAATTAGGATGAGGAATTACTGTGGGTGATAAAATTAACGTTGGCCGCTATCAGCTAGGTCATTGGAATTTTTCGATTGAGAAAAAGCAATTACACAGCGGTGAGCAACGGGTTGAGCTGACTGGGGCCCAAACTCAAATTCTGGCATTACTAATCTCACAGTACCCGGCAACATTAACCAGTGATTATCTATTAGATAACATTAGCGCTCAACATCAAATCACCAAAAATAAATTGTATCAGGGGATTGCTAAACTGCGCAAGGTCTTTGAAGACTCGGCCCATAAAGGTCAGTTTATTGAAACCGTACCCAAACTTGGCTATAGATTGACTATAGCACCCTTAGTTGACATCACTGACGGCAGTGCAATTGAGCAACCACTGTCTCAATCGACAGAACCAACTGACATCTTTGCCGATTTAAGCTTTATTCAGAGCGAAGAGCCAGTTGTTCAACCACTAAAGCTACCATTAGAGCGACGAGACTCGACTATGCAAAATGTTGAGCCCAGCAAGCGCAGTTCAATTGAACGCAAGCAATCAAATTCCGTCACTAAACCCGCGTTAATCGTGTCGGCAATCATTGTCTCAGTGGGCTTTATTGTTGTTCAGGCGTTACAGAGTACGCCTGAAGTTACCGCAGTGTCACCATACCCTGAGCAGATATTTATTGCTCCTGCCACATACACAATCATGGATGAAATCACTAAAGAACAGCTTGAAATATCATCATTTAATGATTTAAATCAGAACCTTCAATGGTGGTTTAATCAGCAATTGCAGCA
Organism: Gammaproteobacteria bacterium; assembly: GCA_013214885.1. GTDB lineage: Bacteria > Pseudomonadota > Gammaproteobacteria > Enterobacterales > Psychrobiaceae > Psychrobium. Next base: position 601 of record JABSRS010000445.1, on the reverse strand, counting down.
TTTGCCAATTATCAAAGTAATAACCAAGGATGCTGAAGGCTTTCCGCGTTTGCTGACTCATATTACTTACCACCAAGATTTCTTAGAAGTTGCTCAAAGCTACTTGGTGCAAGCAGAGAGCACCGCAATAAATTTATCAGTTTTTCATCTCAATTACACCGAGCAACTGTTAACTCAGCGGATTGATCCGCAGCTGTTACAATATTTGGTTGGTGATGTAACAATAGATGTTGGCAACGATAGTTGCAGCTTTAACCAACTCACCAGTAGTATCCAGATTGAACAAGTCATCGAATCAAGTTGTTTAGCGCAGTATTACCAACAATTTAAATTTTTGCTCGCTGATATTGAAACTACTGATACTCGGGTGATTATTGAAAAATTGGAACAACTCTCAATACGATTATTAAAGCGATTCCCAGTTAATAGTCTAGGTTATCAGGTGAAAGCTAAGGCAGCTCTGTTATTAGGGGATACCGCAATGGGTAAGCAGCAGTATCACAATGCAATCGAACTTAATGGCTCAGATGTTGATAATTTTAATCAACTAGCTAGTTTATATCGTGCTAGCGGAGATTATCAACAAAGTGTTAGCTTACTC
>JABSRS010000444.1 GCA_013214885.1 Gammaproteobacteria bacterium | reverse complement strand
AGCGAGTTTTACTGGCGTTTCAGATATTAACGATAGCCGTCAAAGTGCAACCCAAGAAGTGCAATTTAAGTTAAAGCCCCTTGCTTATAGTCTTGGCTTGACGCTTAAAGACCTCGCCGCGCAAATAAACTTTAGCTTTTACGGCATTGAGGCGCAGCGGATTTTACGTGACGGTGACGAAATAAAAGTGATGATCCGTTATCCGCAATCGCAACGTAGCTCAATCGGTCATATCGAGCGCTCGTTAATCTTTACCCCTGCGGGTCATCAGGTGCCGTTATCTGAAGTGGCTCATATCACCTTAGCCGATGGTGTTAATCGAATTCGCCGTGAAAACGGTCAACGCACGATTAACGTGTGGGCAGGCATTGACAGTGCCCAAGTCGAGTCGTTTGAAGTGGCTAAAGATATTCGTGATAACTTCATGCCCCAGCTGTTAAAACTCTACCCAAGCGTTAGTACCAAAATTGCGGGTAAGGTCCAAGAAGAAATGGACAGTGCCAACAAGCAAATGCGTAATTTTTTATTATCGCTGTTAGTGATTTATGCCTTATTAGCGGTGCCATTGCATTCATACTCTCAGCCATTAATCGTGATGTCGGCGATTCCCTTTGGCGTGATTGGCGCAGTGCTTGGTCACATGATATTTGGCTATGATTTAAGCACGATGTCGATATTTGGGATTATCGCAGCCTCTGGGGTGGTGGTTAATGACTCGCTAGTGATGGTTGATTTTGTTAATAAAGCCAGAAAAGCAGGTACTAACATAAAAGAGGCAGTCATTGCTTCTGGTGCTCGACGGTTTAGGGCGATTACCTTGACCTCCCTCACCACATTTATTGGACTGATGCCGATTATATTTGAAACCAGTATGCAGGCTAAGATTGTTATTCCAATGGCAATATCATTGGCCTTTGGTGTCGCTTTCGCGACCGTCATTACGTTAATCTTGATCCCGTGTTTGTACGTCATTTTAGAAGATGTTAAAACGCTAAGATTCCGTCGCAGCAAACCACAACAAGTTTCAACTGCAGAATAAAAACACCTGAAACTAAAAAGCCGCTTTCTTCATTTGAAGAGAGCGGCTTTACTGTATTTGATCGGTAGATCAGAACGGATGTTTAAGGTCTCAGTGCCCTTTCCCCTCGTGCGATCCCCAACACACCTGAACGCACCACTTCAACGATTTCACTGGTTTGTTCAATTTGCTTAACAAAGGCATCAAGTTTAGCGCTATCGCCAACTAATCTTATGGTGTAAATTCTTGGAGTGACATCAATAATTTTACCATCAAAAATATCGACTAATCGCACCACTTCGTCACGTTTAGCCGCCACAGCTGCCACTTTAACCAATGACATCTCTTGTTCGATATGTTCGCCATCGGTTAAATCTGACACTTTAAGTACATCAATCAACTTGTTGAGTTGTTTCATAATCTGCTCAATCACTCGGGCATCACCTCGGGTGACAATCGTCATTCGCGATAGGGATGGATCTTGAGTCACCGACACGGTTAATGATTCAATATTGTAGCCTCGTTGCGAAAACAAGCCAACAATTCGAGATGTCGCGCCCGCCTCGTTTTCAATCAGCAAAGAAATTACGGTTTTAGACATTAGGTGCGCTCCGTCTTGCTTAAATACATTTCGTCCATCGCGCCGTACTTAACTAGCATTGGATAAACATGTTCATTTTCGTCAACCGCAATATCCATCACCACTAAGCGATCTTTTTGGGCGAAACAATCTTGCAGCGCGGCTTCTAATTGTTCTGGTTTATCCACCTTAATCCCGACGTGGCCGTAAGCCTCGGCAAGTTTGACAAAATCTGGCACCGAGTCCCAATAAGAGTGCGAATGACGTCCTTTATAAACCATGTCCTGCCACTGTTTGACCATGCCTAATGAACGATTATTTAAGATAATGACTTTAATCGGCAAATCATATTGCATACACGTTGATAGCTCCTGGATATTCATTTGAATACTGCCATCGCCAGTGATACAAATCACGGTGGCGTCAGGGTGAGCCATTTGTACCCCCATTGCCGCAGGTAGACCAAAGCCCATGGTGCCTAGGCCACCTGAGTTAATCCAGCGCCGAGGTTTATCAAACGGGTAATATAATGCCGCAAACATCTGGTGCTGACCAACATCTGAACAAACAAACGCATCGCCGTTGGTCGCGTGATACATCGCTTGCACCACTTGTTGCGGCTTTAACGATTGCTCATTGGTTTGATAACTTAAACATTGACGACTGCGCCACTGCTCAATTTGTTGCCACCACAGCGCGCTGGCTTCTTGATCGACAGCTAAGTCATCGTCGCTAATCATTTGCAACATATCTTTTATGACGTTTTCACAATAGCCAACAATCGGAATATCGGCATGAACCGTCTTCGAGATGGATGTCGGGTCAATATCGATATTAATAATGGTCGAGTTTGGACAGTACTTTTCTAAATTATTGGTGGTTCGATCATCAAATCGTACCCCA
>JABSRS010000443.1 GCA_013214885.1 Gammaproteobacteria bacterium | reverse complement strand
GAAACCGCCCATTGTGAATAAAACGAGATAAGTTCGGACAGTAACAATCCAAATATCACACCGAGTAAGCCACCTAATATCGAGATGAAAAAACTCTCGGCCAGAAATTGTATCCGAATATCCTTTTGCGTCGCGCCAACGGCTCTTAACAGGCCAATTTCTTTGGTCCGCTCAAGTACTGTTGCCAGCATAATATTCATGATGTCGTGTGAGGTTTTGCTATCTAGATTACCCGTTGGTTCATCGGCAAAAATTACCTTGGGATGATTAACCAAGGCTCGGGCTATGGCGACGCGCTGTCGTTGGCCACCGGACATTTCATTGGGTTTATGATGCGCTCGGTTCGATAACCCGACTTTTCCAGCATTTCGAGACCACGCTGATGAGCCTCATCATTTGGCACGTCGGTGTAGCGTAATGGCAAGATGACATTTTGCAGCGCACTAAGACGCGTTAACAAATGAAATGTCTGAAAGATAAAACCGATTTTCTGATTGCGAATTTTCGACAGGCTAACATCATCCATTGCGCCGACACGTTGACCCCCAAGCAGATACTCCCCAGCACTGGGCGTGTCGAGACAGCCTAAAATACTCATCAGTGTTGACTTACCAGACCCTGATGCTCCCATAATCGCGACAAATTCATTGGTTGCTATTGTTAACGAAATATCCGCTAATGCCTTAACTTCCGTTTCCCCGCTGCCATACACCCTGCTTAAACCATCAACCTTGATCATATCCCTAACTCTCTAGTTATACTAACGCTTTGTCGATTTCGAATATAACGAGAAAAACACTAAATAACAATAATATACGATAGTTTTTCAATTATCCCCCTTAATGTTCCCCTAACAAAAACATTAATTGATTGTTGATTTAATGAGTTAATTGTTCTTTTATCGATTATTAATTTACCCCATCGAACGATAGTTGACCGTAAAGTTGACTTAATTCATTTGTGATAAAACTATCTGAGATAATTGATGCAAAAACCTTTCAAAATCCCCACTATATGTTAACTTTCACTAAGAAATCTTTATCAAACAAAATTGTGATTAATGGAAAAAATTCCTTACAACCAATTAAAAGTATTATTAGTTGATCCCCAGCGCCCTTTCCAAGTGATGATGAAGGGGATTTTGACTAATTTCGGTATTAAGAAAATTGACTTCGCTGATAATGGTGAGGTTGCTGTTCGCCAATGCCGTGGCACCAGCTATAATATTTTACTGGTTGAGTACAATTTAGGTTCCAACAAAAATGGTCGTCAGTTATTAGAGGAGCTTCGAACGCTCCGATTAATCAAACCCGATGCGTTGTTTATTGTTATATCAGGCGAAACAAACCGTGCTGCAGTTCTAGGCACCATGGAAATGCAACCTGATGATTATATTATTAAACCATTCTCGCAGCGCTTACTCGATAATCGGATTCAAAAAGCTTGGGCTAAGCGCCATGCCATGAGTTCAATTTATTACTGTTTACAAAAAAATGATTATCCACGGGCGATAATCGCTTGTAAAACACAGATCAAAGAGAAAAACCGCTACAGTGCCTTTTGCTTACAAATGATGACTGAATTTTTGTGCAAAGAATCGCGCTATGAAGAAGCAATGACGGTGTTAAATACAGTACTTAAAGAGCGCACGATTGTGTGGGCGCAAATCAATTTAGCGCGAGCCAATCTTGGCCTAGAACATTTTGATGAGGCTATTGCATTAATTCAACTGGTTTTAAAGCAACAGCCAACAAATGTTGAAGCAATAGATTTGCTCGCTAACATCCAGTTAAAGTCAGGAGAGTCTCAACTGGCCCAAGTAACATTGAGTCGCAGTATCTCTATTTCGCCCTACTCAATGAAACGACATACTCAAATGATTGAGGTGGCAACAACTAATCAAGATTTTAATTTGATTAAAGACAGTTACGGAAAGTTACTGTATTTGAGCCGCCGCTCAGTTCATGCAGGTACCGATAATCTGTGTAATTACCTCCGCTCTATTGTCGTTGCCATTGAAAATTCTGATGAAAAAACTGATATTTACAAATTACAAAATGAAATGACCACCACCCTACAACGGGCAAAAAACGAAGAAGGACGCAATCTAGGTTACCAATATTCGACCTTAGAAGGGGTTATGCAAGCCCAACTTCATTCAGCTAAAGGTGAGACGCTTAAGGCGAAAAAGATGGTAATGGAAGCAATCCATTCTTTTTGTGATGAAGATGACAATTGGGATTTACCCGTTGAGCTAGCACCAGACACTTGTATTACTTTAATCAATATTCATGATTACGAACTTGCCGCTAAATTTTCTAGACAACTCGGAGCGGATTCAGATATTAGCGCTAAAATAACCAAAATATTATTAAGTGACAAAATTAAAGATCGCCACATTGAGTTTAATAAAATCACTAAAGCTGGGATTGAGGCCTATTCTCATCACGACAATTTAGTTGCTTTAGAATTGTTCCAACAAGCGATTACCCTGTCACCGGTAAACTCAGGCGCAGCACTTAACTTAATTCAAGTCCAAACACGGCTGATGCAACAGCACAAAAAATACGTTAAATTATTAATGACCGAATCAAAAGAAACCCTACGTTTACTTAACGGCGTTAAATTAAGCAATGCCCACCATAAACGCTACACCAAAATTAAACGCGAGTTCGATGAGGTAGTACGAAAGCACAGCAAATAACCCGAATTGATGTGCCAAGTGCACCATTTTATTTCACTAATGGCTTAAGTAATGACTCTAAGAGTCTTTTCATCACGTTAAAATCTTACTCCTCTATTATATGGCCCCCGATCAACACTGTTACCTC
>JABSRS010000442.1 GCA_013214885.1 Gammaproteobacteria bacterium | reverse complement strand
CATCTGGTTACCGTTTTTAACGGGTCGCTGCTTTCATTAAACTAATGAATTTTGTCAGTTCACTGAGCTGTTGCTGAGGGTTGTCGAGATTTTGTTCAATAATCTTTACCACGGCAGAGCCACTAATAATACCATCGGCACCAGCGGCTAAACCTGCTTTGGCATCTTCTGGGGTCGAAATACCAAAACCTAGTAACAGTGGTGGAGCTTGGTAATCTTTTAACTGCTTTATTAAGTTATTCACTGGCATTTTAACTTTAGATTCAGTGCCCGTAACGCCAGCACGACTTAGCAAGTAAGTGTAACCCTGGCTGTGGGTTGCTACTTTTTCAAGGGTGCTATCACTACCATTAGGCGGCGCAATAAAAATCGGTTGGATCCCAGCTGCTTTTGCTGCTGCAACGAAAGGAGCAGATTCACGTAGTGGTACATCGGCCACTAGCACCGAGTCAACGCCAGCCTGAGCACATTGTTGGTAAAAGGCTTCAATGCCATTAGCAACGACCAAATTAGCATAAAGCAATAGACCAATTGGCACGGTTGGATGCTGTTGACGGATCTTTGCCAGCAATTCAAAACAAACCACTGGGGTAGTACCACTGGCCAGTGCGCGCTCGGCTGCGGCTTGAATGGTTGGGCCATCGGCACTTGGATCTGAAAACGGAATGCCAAGTTCTAACGCATCGGCACCAGCCTTAACTAAGGTGTCGATAATCGCCAGGCTTTGCTGTGGATTTGGATCGCCAATACACACGAATGGGACAAAGGCACCTTCGTTTTTTGCTTTGAGTTGGCTAAATAATTTTTGATATCTGGTGGTCATGTTAGCTAGCTCCCTGGGTTTTGTTGTCACGTTGTGCCAGGATTTTAGTCACATGTTCAAGATCTTTATCACCACGACCCGATAAATTAACTAACAAGGTTGTTGGCTTATCAATGCCTTTGGCCAGCTCATACGCGTACGCTAGGGCGTGTGAAGACTCCAATGCGGGAATAATACCTTCACAACGGGCTAGGCGCTGAAATGCCTCAAGTGCTTGATCATCAGTAACGCTTTCGTAAGTTGCACGACCCGTTTGGGCTAAATGCGCATGCTGGGGCCCAACCCCTGGATAATCTAAGCCCGCTGAGACTGAGTAAGACTCTTCGATTTGACCATGTTGATCTTGCATTAAATAGGTGTAAGTTCCGTGGATTATTCCTTTGCGGCCTTTGCCAATAGTGGCACCGTGGTGACCCGTTTCAACCCCTAAACCTGCGGGTTCTACGCCAACCAAAGCAACATCTTTTTCTTTAATAAAGTCGTGGAACATTCCGATGGCGTTAGAGCCACCACCAACACAGGCGATAACCACATCGGGTAATTTACCTTCGGCGGCGACAAACTGCTTTTTAGCTTCTTCGCCAATCATTTTTTGGAACTCACGTACCATGGTTGGGAATGGGTGCGGACCTGCGGCTGTGCCCAGTAAATAATGACAGTCTTCATAGGTTGCTGACCAATCGCGCAGTGCTTCGTTGACCGCGTCTTTTAAGGTACCAGAGCCTGCCGTTACTGGAATAACCTCGGCGCCCATCAGTTTCATTCGAAAGACATTAGGCTGTTGACGCTCGCAATCTTTAGCCCCCATGTAAATACGTGCTTTTAAACCCAGTAATGCACAGGCTAGTGCGGTGGCTACGCCGTGTTGACCCGCACCTGTTTCAGCAATAATTTCTGTTTTTCCCATCTTTTTTGCCAGTAGTGCCTGACCAAGTACTTGATTGGTTTTATGGGCACCACCGTGGAGTAAATCTTCACGTTTCAAATAGATTTTAACCAATGGATTTGGGCTAAAGTTACGACATAATGTTAATGCTGTTGGACGCCCAGCATAATTTTGCAATAAATCACCGAACTCTTGCTGAAACTCAGGATCGGTTTGGCTATCAATAAAAGCTTGTTCTAGCTGCTCTAACGCAGGTACTAGAATCTCTGGGACAAACATGCCGCCAAAGTCGCCGAAATAGGGAGAAAGTGTAGTCATTTTATGATCCTAATCTTAATAATTTCTAAGTTGTTGGCTAAGCTGTTTAATTTTGGCTAAATCTTTAACCCCAGGGCTAGACTCTAGCCCTGAGTTAACATCTAGCCCGTAAAAGCCACTTCTGACGGCAGTCATAATATTATCTGGTGCTAGTCCACCCGCTAACATCGCGTCGCCACGGATGTCGCTTGGCACTTGTTCCCAATCGAAACTTTGACCCGTGCCACCAAATTCAGTGGTGTGATCAGTGGTCACGGCAGAATCAATCAGCAGTCGGTCAACGTTATCACATGCGGTGATGTCGTTAAGTTGGTCACTGCGTACTGCCAGCCAAATTTTACAATCAGTCGGTAGGGCTTGTCGTAACTGATCAATATAATCAGGAGCTTCATTACCGTGCAGTTGTACTACTGCCAGGTTTAGCTGCCTGGCATAATCTGCAACCAGCTCAATGTCTTCGTGAACAAAGACTCCGACAAATTGTAAGTTAACCTGGTGGCGGATTGCCATTGCACTGGCGAGATCAACATAGCGCGGTGATTTCTTAGCAAAAATTAGACCGCCATAGATAGCTCCCGCTGTCGCAGATGCTTGGGCATGCTCGTTGGTGGTCAAGCCACAAATTTTAGTGTTACCGTAAATTAATGCCCGACAAGCCAGATCGATATCTGGTTGCGCCATTAAAGAGCTGCCGACTAAGAAACCATCGACAAAAGGGGCCAAGGTTAAAACCTGTTGATGGCTGCTAATCCCAGACTCTGAAATAATCACCCGATCCGCTGGAATTTTTGGTGCCAGGGCCTTGG
>JABSRS010000441.1 GCA_013214885.1 Gammaproteobacteria bacterium | reverse complement strand
TGCCTTATCAACGGCAAGCTTGGCGCGCTGATCAATTTTATGGTTAAAAGCCGCTTCGACTTTTTGCTCGACAATTTGCTCGACACTAGCAAAAAATTCTAATTGCTCTTTAGCCAGCTCAACGCGTTGGGCACTCAAAGCAGTTGATTCCGGATTATCAATAAAGCTTTTTAACTGAACGGCGCTAATAAATGTTTGCGAACTGGCAACGACGACCTGACTATGAAAGCCAACCATCCTGACATTGAGATAAGCCCCACCTTCATACTCATCCAAGGTACCACTAACTAAATAATCAACGTCCATTTCATTCTTTAAGCGCTGCCAGTCACGGCTATGAATGAAATCCCCTTCTGGAGTTACACTGATTGTCCCTGTTAATTTAAAATCAACCAGACGATAGCCACTAACATGTAAAGCGTGGACAATCCCTTCTGCAACTTGCTGCCCCAACCGGGTGGTAGTGCTTAAATCATCAAGGTCGACAATAGATGCGACAGCAATCGAATGTTGCTTACTAACATATTGATTATTTGAGAGCATTTCAGAAACAACCTTATCAACCAATCTATTTAATTGATTTTTTGGCGGCTTTTCTCCGTCTCCCATTGCTTTCATGCCAGCATCCCAGCCTGCACTAAAGTTGGGATCGAATCCCCCAGCACAACCAGTTAACATTAGCGTAATGCTCAAAATTGAAAGTATTTTCATGTTCCTACCCTTGGTCAACTATTTGACAAAAATATTAGTGATGTCACCTACAAGAAATAAAGCATAATTTGTGCCATAATAGCCACATTAACAACACAAACTATATATTTTTGATAAAAAACCATTTCACAGACCTGGTATTAAATTATTATAAATAAATTTAAACAAGCCTAAAGTTAATGTGAGTGTGGACGATAACTTTATTAGATGGCTGATTTATCATAATGTTTCATCTTTGGCTATGATAGCTTTGAAACGATAAAGACTGGTCCAAATTTACTAAAGACTACATTATATTGGGGAATACCTTATGACATTTATCAACAAGAAATTAGCACGCAGCATCATTGGCACCAGCATTCTAGCGGCTTTGGGTCTTACTTCATATAATGCAGCAGCAAGAATTGATTCTCTTCCTGTTTCATTTGAAACGCGTTCAGAAGCGAATTTGCAATTAATCCAAGCGCTTGATTTTGGCAAGATCATGGGTCTATCAGCTTTTAGTGACTGTACTTTAGATCAGGCTTCTGTTGAATGGACTGCCACCGCATTTACCGCGACTCCAGCCTTGGCGACGGGCATCAATGCGAAAGCAGGCAGCACTGGCTGTCTTCTCACTGCGGGAGCATCAAACCTAGGCCATTACGTTATTGTCGGAGACGCCAGCTCGTCAATAAAAATCAAGCTAATATCGACCACTGGTGGTGCTGACTTTAACTTTGAACCTACGGGTAATGTTGATATTAACGCAGGGACTCCTTTAGGTACTGATGCACTTGTCCCGCTAGCAGCAGATACTTTTGCAACGGTCGCACTGGGTACTTCAGGTCAAGCAGGAATGCTAATTGGCGGTAAGATCACAATCGGTAGTACCGCGCTAACGGCAGGTCAAGTATACACCATGAACTTCGACGTTGATGTTACCTTCTAAATTACTAAAATAACGAGTAATTACCAAAAAAAGTCTTATTATTTAATAAGGCTTTTTTAATGATAAAGTATTAATAACGAGATCAGATGTGAAACTTTTTATTTATTGTGTTTATCTTACGATAACTTTTATGCTCTGTAGTGTTTTCAATGTAAACGCCGCTTCAGATATTCGATTTTCGAGCTACCGTTTTGCGTTAGATCCTCAAAATCGCCAACAATCATTTACCCTGACTAATCGCGGGGCACTTACCAGTCGTTGTACGTTAGGCTTTAGCCATAATAAAGTATTAGCGGATGGCCAGTTACAAACAGTCAAAGACGCCGACCAAGTCGCTAATTCCGCCAGTCCTTATCTGCGATTTTCGCCCAAACGTGTCACCATCGCGCCTAATGGCTCTCAGACAGTGCGCTTAGCACTAAAACGGGTTAGAAACCAAGAAAAAGGTGAGTTTGTTAGTTATTTACGTTTTTCTTGTGTTGATGATATCCGCGTAGCCACCGGTACGCTCGGAGTAACCCCCCGCATTAATTATAATATTCCGGTGGTAGTTAGAATTGGTAAATTAACCGCGCAAGGTCAAATATCGGATATTAAATTAGTCAATAAAAGCCTGTCTTTTAATATTGTTCCCTCTGGTCAACGCTCGCTTTATGGCAATATCGAAGTGATTGATAACGACTCAGGCGACATCATCGGCCGACTTAATAATCTGTCGATTTATCTTGGCGTGGTTAAGCAACGGATTGATATTGGTTTAACGGATCAACCCAGCGGAAAGCTGACCGTTCAATTTAAAGAAAAACCATATAACGGTAATGAAGTTACCATTATAGCGACCCGCTAAATAAAATTCAGTGCTAACAACACCAGAGAAATGTTCATGATAAAAAAGTTAATCTCACTGACCTCACAAGCAACAGTGACATTAAGTCTGCTATTGACATTATCGTTGTCGGCACTGGCTAATCAGACGCAACAACTCGATGCCGATGACTTAGATTTCTTATTACTCGATTATATCGTTCAAAAACAACGAATTTCGCTGGCGGTTGAAGCATTCCAATATCAAGAACACACATTACTGCCAATAAATGGCCTGTTATCAGCATTGGGGGCTGGCGTTACTGTTGATCCCAAGTAGGCTAATGTCCGATATCAACACAACGGTAAAACGGTTGAATTTAACCT
>JABSRS010000440.1 GCA_013214885.1 Gammaproteobacteria bacterium | reverse complement strand
TGGTATATGGTTGTCGCATAAGATGCTCTAGTTATCAATATTCAAGGTTAATTAAAAGACCTGAATAAGGCATTTAAATTTCATTTTGTTGTAATTTATTAATGTCCGTTTTTTTTACAAAAATTAAAAAGCAATATCAACTAGGTTATTTAATAACTAAAATTCAATTACTTAATAAATTGGAATGATTAATGCATTATAAAATATAACCAATAAAAGGACATATTATGCTAAAAAAATGGATTTTAGGTTTAGGATTATTATCATTAACATCAATATCGCAGGCAGGGCTGATCTATGGCGACTCGCTCAATGATATTGATAACTCCAATACTACTTGGACAACCATAACTACCGACCTAAACGGTAATATCAGCGATTTAAATGTTTCATTTGAAATTCGAAATGGCTATGGATCTAACTTAGATATTTTTCTAGAGCACTTAGGAATAACGATACAGCTATTTAAATCGACAGCCGATATTGAAACCGTGTTCGATGTTACGTTAGATGATCAGAGTTTCGCTTCTTTGCTGCCAACTTCATCCTCCGCTATAGGAATTTTCAGTTCAAATGAAGCGTTAAGTGCTTTTAATGGCTTTACCGCGGCTGGTGACTATAGGATCGGATTCAAAAATAGTAATGGATACACCAATGATGGCGACGATCTTATTGGATGGAGCATCAACGTTACAACCGTTGTCTCTGAGCCATCGGGGCTGGTCTTAATTGGGCTTGCCTTGGCTAGTCTAGTTGGGGCTAGTCTAGTTGGGGCTAGTCGACGTAAGAAAATAAACACTTCGACCGTTATTACACGATAACGGTCTGCCTACCCAATATGTTAGTCAGCTCCATCGCGGCGTTTAATTAAATAAGCTCTTTAGACCATCAGCAAAACGCAACCATCTCTCTTTCACGGTTTGTTTTATATTTATATCTAGGTTACCTAAAATCACCTTGCCTTCGATGATCACCGTCGGTGAGCCATCATCATAATCGGCATTGGCACTGTTTTTAATACTACCAACGATACTATTGACGTTAGTATGAGTATTAACATCTTCTGGCAGATAAATTTTAATGTTACCTAAAACAGAAAATACCTTAATCCTAACGGTCGGATGCATAAAGCGCGCTTGGCTAAAGTCCAACACATCAGTGCCAAGGACATTAAACACAGTGATTTCTTTTGGCACATGCCAGATCCCTTCGCGCTTACTCGAACTCAACACATTAACTAGTTTTTCAAGCTCTTTAGTTTCACCCATTTGATAATGGGTCCCTAAGGCACTTTTCTTCTTATCTTGATATTTACTATTAACCGTTAAGGTTAAATCGCTGGTTAATTCACTAATAGTCACAGGATCAGTTCCATCCATCGCTTGATCCAAGCGCGACTCAAAGGCTTCAAGTGAAATTTCACCATGACTGTAATTCATAATAAGTTGATCGATAACTTCTTCACGAACCGCTTCAATAGGTCTATCTTCGATGGCGACTGACATTATTTATCCTTAAATTTTTTCAATGAACAATGAAAACTACAATACCTAATAGTAAGCAAATCATGTGCCAATGACAAATCACAATAAAATCAATCACTAACCATTTGTGATATTTAAATTTAACCAAAAAGTACTGTTTAAAACTCATATCGAGTAAAAATGACCAATCAGCGATGGTGTTAACACTTGCAAGTAACCCCAAATTAGATCGCACGCTGGATCAATGACAGCGGATTGTCGCTGCAAAGCAGGCACTTGACATTGATTATGCTAGCGAAGATTGGTATCAATTATTAGAGGCAAGAAACGGAGTCGAAGTGCCATAATCAAGAGCCACCTAATATTAATTGCTGATTTAGTGTTAAATCAAACTCAAACTTTAATATTTCAAGCGGGATATCACCATAACCGCCATACTGATAGCGATGTTTATTTCCGTCACTTGATAAATATCGAAAACTCTTACCGAGCCAAGAGGTTGTGGTGCCATTTTTACCAAATTTTTCGACTTTAACTTTATCCCGCCCCCAAATAACTGTCGTGTCTTGCAAATGCATCACCCCAGAGTATTTTACTAACTCTTCACAATGCAGTAATTCCAGTTCAAATTTTTCGCCAGAGTGATGCCGCAAATTAACATGACTTGCCTTATAACCCGACGACTGACCAACCGATCTTATCTTCCAACTATTGCCACGCTCGGCGCACATTGAGTCATAATACCTCTCACATTCGACACGTTGTGTCACAATGTCACCATTTGAATAAGTAAGCTCAAATATAAACTTGTCTTTAATTGGGATTGGTTGGCGCTCAAACTGAGCATCAATGCACGGTATTGCGCCACAACCCGCTAAACAAGAAATCAATAATATTAGCGTAAATAATCGCAAAGGCTGAACCTCAATGTAAAACAATGCTGGATTATAACCCGTATTATATTAATTATCGTTTGATAAATTGACATGGACGCCATCGCAAAACGGTCTATTTGAAGATTGTTGGCAACCACAGATAT
>JABSRS010000439.1 GCA_013214885.1 Gammaproteobacteria bacterium | reverse complement strand
GGCAGTCTCAGCTTGAGTTTAAATACCTAGTGCGTTTTATCACTCAAGATATTGTGCCACAGCCATTACTTGAGCCTACGCTTAATCTAAGTCACTTAAGTCAGTGGTTTGGCTATTTGGTATCAGGTCAAATTTTACCCGGGATTGGGGCTAGCTTATTACTGAGTGTTAGTGCGTTGCTGTGTTGCGGCGTGATAGCACTGTTAACTTGGCCGCTGGCCTCTAGAGCAATTCTTGGTCGTGGTTATATATTGGGGCACGGTTTATTAATCGTCATGCGCTCGACGCCAGAAATTATCCTGGCTTTTGTGATTATGCTAATCATTGGCCCGTCAATGCTCCCTGCAATATTGGCATTGGCCCTGCATAATGGCGCAATTATTGGTTATTTGTTGGCACATCGTGCCGATACAGTCCCGCTGCGAGTCGATCGACCTAACGGTTTAAATTTGTGGGCTTATGAGCTCCAGCCACAGATATATCCAAGCTTTATCAGCCTGATTTTCTATCGCTTTGAAGTCATATTGCGTGAGAGTGCTATTTTAGGAATGCTTGGGGTTACCACACTTGGTTTTTATATCGATTCTGCCTTTGAAGCACTATTTTTTGATGTCGCCTTGATCTTAATTTTAGTGACCGCCGCACTTAATATGTTGGTCAATAGCATCTCACTCCGTTTAAGACGTTATTTAGCGTTAGACCGAATCGTTACCGCTTAATGTCCTTAAAATTTTTGTAATAAGTAAATAACACCACCGCAAAGTAGTAATTAGCAGTAACCAAGCCCGTAGTAGGGGCTTGGTTATGCTAAATAATTATAACTGTAGGGTAAATTTCATTTGGATACTGCGACCTGTCGCAATCAGTGATTGTGACGCTGGAGTATAGGTTTTATCACCTAGGTTAGTCGCTTCAAGACTGATCATCATCGTGTCATCATCGCCAAAATAACTGCCGATGGCTAAGTTAACTGTACCCCAACCCGCGAAATGTTGTGGCCGGCTTGAGGTATTATCGTCGGCATCACTGGCTGCTCTGATATAGGCATTAACCCAATAGTTTCCTAGCATATCGCTTTGCTCAAGATATTTAGCACCGATCCGACCATAGAATTCAGGTAAGCCCGTTTTATTGGTTTTAAATTGGTCTATTTTATTGCTGCGTTTTGACCATGTCGTGGTTAAGTAAGTATTGATGGCGCCAAAATCCATTGACAAATCGAGCTCTAATCCCTTACTGATTGCACTATCGGCATTAATATAAATATTATCGGTGTCTGAGTTTAAGCAGGTATATTGAGTGCCTTGGCATTTAACGGTTCGCAGATAGTTGGCGGCATCGGTATAAAATGCGGTGGCGTCAACCACTAGTTTGCCATTTTGATAGCGATATCCTAACTCTAGATTATCGGAGGTTTCAGCCTGTAGCTCAGGATTAGGATTAATGTAAGTCCCCTTAGCTGTTGCGCCAATGGCTACTTGCAGTAATGTCGGAAAACCATAACCTTGTGACATTAACGCGCGTACATTGCTGTTTGCCGTTAGGGCATAGTTTGCAGCAATTGAGCCAACTAGCTTTGAGTCATCACCTGAGTTAAGCGCTTTGGTTAAACGCGTGGAAGAATTTAAATTCGACTCGATCCAATATTGGCGTGCTCCTAGCGTCATGATCAAGTCGTCGTTGATCTGCCATTCGTCCTGGAGGTAGAGCGCCTTAGTGGTGAGCGAGGCATTTTCGATACTGAGGCTGTTTTTCTTCGTTATCTTAGGTGGCATTGGCCCTGGTAAGTTAATGGTGATTGTACTGTTATTGTTGGTATTTTTATTGACGACATCTTTAGCGTATTGAAAGCCTGCAATCACATAATGATTTTCTGATAATGAAAAATCTAACTGGCCGTTAAAACCATCGGTCTTAAGTTCTTCAACGATTGCAGTATCGAGGAGCATGTTGCCAGACATACTCGGTGGTAAGCCTGGCACCGACATTGCCATATGTTGGACAAATTGACGATCAATTGTTTGCTGGTAAAGATCAAAATGAGCTTTAGTTAATACCGTGGATAAGTCGACGACATCGTAAAAAACACCAATTTTTTCCCGATCCCGTTGTGGCATGTTTAAACTGAAGTTAGGCATCCCTGTGGCAATCTCAGCCACTAAATTAAATTGATCGTAGTTAACCCCAATTTTATGATTGTCAAAATTGTAGGCAAAATAAGCCATGATGCTATCGCTAGAGAATTGGGTATCGTCAAGCGTGCCATTAGGGATTTCACGATCTTGATGATCACTATCTGACCAAGAGAAACGATATTCGGCATCGCCACTGACACCAAACGCCGACGCACTTAACTGCTGGCCGTTGGTTGCACTATTGTAGCTGCCACTGATATTGGCTTGTAAGGCTTTATCACCGCCTTTTTTGGTAATAAAATTAACCACACCGCCCAAGGCTTTCTGGCCATAAAGCACTGAACCTGTGCCTCTAATCACTTCAATTCGCTCGATCATGGCTGGGTCAAGTAAAATTGGCGCACCGTAACTGCTGTGATCGGTGAGCTCTTGGCCATCAATTAAAATCGCAACACGGCGCGAAGCTTCGCCGCGAATTTGAATTCGCTTCATGCCCGCCGTAGCAGCTTCCGTAATGTCGATTCCGGGTAAATCATTAAGCATGTCGGCTAAGCTATCGGCCGAACTATGTGCTATTTGTTCCGAGGTAATAACTGACGATGACAACGGGCTGTCCATTAATCGTCGCGGGGTACGAGTTGCCGTCACTGTGATTGTCTCTAGCGTATCAACTTCAATGGCAGTGTTTTCTGCTTGGACAGGGAGACTAAAACTAGC
>JABSRS010000043.1:13532-15180 GCA_013214885.1 Gammaproteobacteria bacterium | reverse complement strand
CTTGTCATGGTCTCATTTTCAAGCAAAGCATTACGATTTAGCAATAGCGACAAACTTAAATCTTTTATCGGTCTGTCCATCAGTATTAGCTCACTCTTTATTTTGAATTTTATCGATCTCCATATCCTGATTTTTCTGATCATTGTGATTGCGATTGTGGTGATGGTCTTGCCTGAACAGATGGCGGGCAATGCCGAAATTCGGGTTGAGTTTGCGCCAGAACGAATTAATTATTGCACTAAGCATGCAACGCTATGGTTTTTACCTAATCAAGATATTGTTGAGGTTAAAGTGACGGAACCCAAAAAGTTTTTATGGCTGACATTAGGCACACCTGAACTGTTATTTTTAACAAAAACCGACTCATACGCGATACCTCTTTATCCTGACACGTTTGAGCCTCAAGATATCGAGGAAATGATTGCCCAAGCCTATCGCTTAATTCAATAGCTGTTTACTTCAATGCTACAACTGCTATGATACTGTTTTTTCATACAGTAATTTTATTATGATCCTATACATCGCAGAAAAACCAAGCTTAGGTCGAGCGATTGCTCTGGCATTGCCAGGTACCAGCAAAAAAGGCGACGGTTTTATCCAGTTCGCCAACGGCGATTGTGTGAGCTGGTGTATCGGTCATTTATTAGAACAAGCTGAGCCAGACGCTTATGATCCAAGTTACAAAAAATGGCAACTGGAACATCTGCCAATCACCCCTGATGTCTGGCAATTAAAAGCAAAACCTAAAACCAAAAAACAATTAAGCGTCTTAAGAAAGCTGGTTAAACAAGCCGATCAATTAGTCAACGCTGGCGATCCCGACCGTGAAGGACAGTTACTCGTTGACGAAGTGATCGCTCACTTTGGTGTTAAAGGTGCTAAGTTAAACAGTGTTTCTCGGTTGTTAGTCAACGACTTAAATCCCAGTGCGATTAAAAAATCATTGGCTAATATGCGCTCTAATAAAGAGTTCATTAGCTTATCGACCTCTGCCCTTGCCCGTTCACGTGCCGATTGGCTTTATGGCTTAAATATGACCCGCGCTTATACCATTATGGGACAGCGAGGTGGTTATCAGGGCGTACTATCAGTTGGCCGAGTCCAAACCCCAATTTTAGGGTTAGTGGCTAAACGCGATCATGAAATTGCCAACTTTGTCAGCAAGGATTTTTATGAGGTGATGGCGCAAATAACTAGTACTAGTGACGGTAAAAGTGCTGAAACCTTTGAGGCGAAATGGCAGCCAAGTGAAGCTTGTGCCCCGTATCAAGACGAAGAAGGTCGGGTGATATTTCGCCGCCTCGCCGAAAATGTTGTTAGCCGAACCAACGGCCAACCAGCCCGGGTTGATAAATTTACCAGCAGTGCTAAACAAAGCGCCGTGCCATTGCCATATAATTTATCAAACCTGCAGATTGATGCGGCCAAACGCTTTGGCTTATCGGCCAAGGTGGTGCTCGATATTTGTCAGTCATTATATGAAAGACATCAACTGATCACCTACCCGCGCTCCGATTGTCGCTATTTGCCATTAACTCATTTTAAGCAATCAGCAGCAGTGACCAAGGCAATCAAATCAAAAGTATCGGCCCTTGAGCCAGCCATTGCTAACGCCGATTTAACGTTAAAATCGCGCGCGTGGAACAAC
>JABSRS010000043.1:0-13522 GCA_013214885.1 Gammaproteobacteria bacterium | reverse complement strand
AAAGGCGATGCCCATCACGCCATTATTCCGACCGACAAGAGCGGCAGTGCCAGTAGTTTATCGGCCAGTGAATTAAACGTTTATCAGTTAATTTCAACCCAATATCTGATGCAGTTTTATCCACCCTATCACTACCAGGAACAACAAATTGAGCTAACGATTGCCGGTGGCCAGTTTAAGGCATCAGCAAAACGGACCCTTGATTTGGGTTGGAAAGTACTGTTAAGCAAAAACAGTGAACAAAACCAAACCCTGCCACCGCTTAAGGTCGGTGATATTTTACACTGCCTGCAATCTCAAGTTGTTGAAAAAGAGACCTCACCACCGAAATCGTTTACCGACGCGACTTTACTCGGTGCGATGACTGGGATTGCCCGATTTGTCAGTGACAAAGAAATCAAGAAGGTCCTGAAAGACACCGATGGCCTAGGCACTGAGGCAACACGCGCCTCAATTATTGAATTACTGTTTAAACGTCAATTTTTGGTTCGCCAAGGTAAAGATATAAAAGCAACGCCGACGGGTTTTGCTTTAATCGACGCGCTGCCCCTTGAGGCAACTACCCCAGACATGACGGCGTTATGGGAAGCTAAATTAAATCAGATCTGCGATAAAGAATTAAACTATCAGCAGTTTATGGAGCCATTAACTCAGCACCTACATCAGTTAATCACTCAAGCAAAATCAGTCGATCCGACTAAGTTCTCTGGCTTAAAAAGTAGTGCCAAACCCGCCTTTAAACGCAAACGTCGGGTCAGCAGCACTCGCAAAAAATCCAGTTAATCGAAATCAAACTTATAGAGTAAATCTAATGCCTTATCGCTGCCTTTGATAATATCAACGAACAGCTGGGGCATTAATTGGTAACGAATCGTCAGCTGAGGTTGAGAATCAAATACCCCGACAGCATAGCGCACTTCAACACCTTTGGCGACATAACCACTGACTTCCACCGCGGTATCATCACCACTGCCAGTAGCGTTAACCGCCATATCACTAATGCCTAATTTATTACCAATATTATCAACCAGCTTTTCAGTGCGCCCTAAACCGCTGCTAAGTAACATGCCGATTAGCATACTCTCACCAGTAGTAGAATCTTCGGAGTTAATTTTTCGGCCGCGTAATAAGTATGAAAGCGCTTCTTGTTGCGACATTGCTGGTTCGGAAAATATCACCAATTTTGGCTGAGCTACTGACCCTGTGACATTAATTCCCGCAATAACATCATCTGCAGTTTGCGCTGGTGTCCGTATCGCTTCGATATTTAAAAAGGGTTGCGACAGCGCGCCATTAAACAACATTTTACCGCGCCTAATTTCGAGATCTTGGCCCATTGCGATGTATTTTGCATCGACCAAATTTAACTCGCCATGACCTGTTAGCGGGGTTTTTTCACCTTGGGACAATGCCATGTGTCCCTTAAGTGCCGACGTTAAACCAAAGGCTTCAACCTTAAGTTGTTCTTTGATGATGACATTAAGATCGAGGACTACGGCCAACTTATTGGGCAATGGCTGCGATTTTTGTTGATCAGGAGTGATAATAACGACATCGTCAGATAATGAAACCGCCGACTCTGGCAGTTTGTTTATTTTGATTAACCCCTGATCAACGATGACTTCACCGCCAATGGTTAAGATATCATTTTGCGATTGCCGTGAACTAAAATCAATCGTCATGGCAGGGCTAAATATCACCGAGATGTCGGTTTCAGGGGTAACACTTAACTTGGTGCCATTAATCGCAAACTGAGCATTAAGCCCCTGCTCCCAATCAAAAGCTCCCGTTATTTTAGCTAAACCGCCGCCCAACTCAAAGTCACTGTCGACACTGGCTTTGGCACCATTAAAACTAATCACAGAATTAAATTGTTGAATTTGCACTGGCAGCGTTAAGCCTGAGACATTAGTATTTTCAACGTTTATTTCACCATATAGCAATGGCGCAGTGGCAGTACCTGCAATCCTAGTGCTGACATTTATTTGGCCATTTAAGGTATCAAATTGCGGCAATAACTGTTTAAAAGCGCCAAGGTTTAACCCTGTTAAATCGAGCTGCCCGGTTAACGGCTGGTTTTTACTCACCACTGAGGTCTCGATATTGACCGCCAATTGACCAATTTGTGTCGATTTCAGACCAAAACTGACACTTAGCTGTTGTTTAATCAACTTTAACGTCAACAGTAAGTTTTGATAATCATTAATAATTTCTTCGCCATTAACCAGAGCGATTACCCGACCCTGTGTACTTTCAACCGCGGCACTGACTTCAAGATCCATTGAGGGCTGCCACTTCGCATTGGCCTTAATGGCCACCAAACCATCGAGTGTGATCGCATGTTGTTGCAATAATGGCGACAGCGTTTCAAGATTAAAATTAGTCAGTGCAATAGCGACATCACCATCAGTGCCAATAGTGACGGGAGCCGTTAAGCATAGTGACGCTGGACTATTATTTTCTAGATAATCTTTCTCAGAATGTTGCTGCCAACAATGTGGTGACAAACTCAGTTTATTTGCCGCCAGATCCACGCCAATTTCAACCGGAGTTTGCGTGCCCCATTGCCCAATCGGCGTATCAAGTTGTGAATGATTAAGTGAGCCTGTCCATTGATTTTCTTGGTATTGCCCTGTTAACTCAAGCTGCGCAGATAATTGCTCACTGTCGAGGATTAAGGTCGCAAGGTGATCATTCCAGCTACCTGACAAATCAAAATTAAATTGATTTATTTTCTGCTCGCTAAGCTTAAGATCGAACAATATTATCGATAGCTGATTGTTGTGGTTTAAGTCGCTAACTAGCTCACCTTGGGCTGAAAAATGGCTAAGCTGCAACTGCAATGGCGCAATGTTAATTGCGTCACCTTGAAGGTCTAAGACTAACCGCGGTTGCTGAGGGTTCCCTTGCAACAATATTTGACCCACTATTTTACCACTGGCATCGGGAATGCTTTGTGATAAATCGGTAATATTGAGTGAACTGGTTAAATCAAGTTGCTGCCCGACATGACCATTAATTAGAACATTATTATCACCATTGGCTAATAACACCTGATCAATTGACCAATTGCCAAACGGCGACGATTGCTCGCCAGATTGACCGTTTATTTTACCTGACAGTGATAAATCACGATCGAGCCATTGACCATTAAGGTCAAGCTGATCTAAAGCAACTCGCCATTGGTCACCGTTGATCGATCCGGTTGAACTAAAGCGACCATTGAGCACACCATTGAGTTGCGGCCATTGCACCATTGGCTCAATATTGTTGAGGCTAAGTTGCGATTGCCAGGCTACGCCATCTTGCCAATTAACCTGTCCTTGGGCAATGATTTCGCCATTGAGGGTGTTGACTTTAAGCTCGGTAATCGTGGCATCGTTGATTGAACCCTGCCCCTTTAACTTTGCACTGGTTGCTGGAATATCAGATCCTGTCACTGAACTGGCCAGGGCATAGCTAAACTGGTTTAAATTACCTTGCGCACTAATCTCGCCAGCACCCACTTGATAAGGCTGGTTAGGCAGACTAAAGGGTTGCCAGTTCGCCAAAATGTCAAAAGGCAACGTCGAATCAAGTGCATTGATGGTTGCTGAAATTTCACTATTGATATCACCACTGACGTTAACGTTAGTCAGCAGATCATCGAGCGCGCCAGATAGCTTAATCGCAATTGAATTTTGACCAACATTTAGGTCAGATTTGGTGTCAATGGTGGTGGTTATCGCTAGCGGATACTGTTGATTAAGGGTAACTTTGCCCTGCAACTCAATGGTGGCCAGTTGATGTTCGACTTTAAACTGCTCGATCGTGATATCACTATCTTTAGCGGCCAGATCCAAGCTCAATTTTTGTAAGTGATGTACCTGCTGCTCAACTTCCAAGGAGCTATCAATTAATACCAGCTGATTAATCTTAATCGCCAAGGGTAACTCAATAACTGGCAACACTAAGCGACTATTAACCGTGTTCGCAACAGTCGTTTTTGTCTCCTGCGAAGCAGCTGCCAACC
The DNA here is from genome assembly GCA_013214885.1 of Gammaproteobacteria bacterium. Classification (GTDB taxonomy): domain Bacteria; phylum Pseudomonadota; class Gammaproteobacteria; order Enterobacterales; family Psychrobiaceae; genus Psychrobium. The sequence goes on along the minus strand of JABSRS010000043.1, from coordinate 9,510 downwards.
CAATATTAAGTTTAGTTAAAGTCAGCTGATCGAGCACTAACGTCGATTCTTTGAGTTGCACGCCAAGGTGCAACTGCTGCCAACTCACTTTGTGACCATCAATAAGCAGGTTAACGTCGTTAATCGCAATCCGTTTTATATCGATGCCAAAGGGCAGCTCAATAGTGCCTTGCGACGGCTCAGCTTTATCTGTTGACTGCTCGCCACTGTTAAACGTCAAGTCGACGCCAGCAACGTCAATCTTATCGAGGCAAAAAACTGAGTCGACCAGACAACCCCAATTCCATTCCAGTGCAATGTGGTCGATACTAAGTGAGCCATTGCCAAAGTTTATCGAGAGGTTTTCAATCCGTGGTTGATTAAATATAGCGCCATCGGTCAGGGTTAATTTAATCTCAGGACTAAAGTATTTAACCGAGTTAATTAAGGCTTTATTGCCCCAATGCGTGGTGAGAATTATCATCACCAGCAACAATAAACTCAATAAGATTAAGCCGATGGTGCGAAAAAAACGACGACCCATTTTAATAAAACTCATAACTGGGGTCCAATTGAAAAGCTAATTCTAAAGGGACGATCGTATCGTGAATAATCGGGATCTTTAGTTAAGCCAAAGGCAAAATCTAACCTGATTGGCCCGACAGGGGTTTGCCAGCGAAAGCCAAATCCGACATCTGTTTTTAGACGTTCGGTGAAATCGTTGGTGGTAGTGCCAGTATCGACAAAAGTGGCAATTCGCCAGTTAGGGAGGAACATATAGCTATATTCCAAGGTTAAATTGGCCTGATAAAGGCCACCAGTTAATTCACCATATTGGTCGATTGGTGAAATACCGTCGAACTTATAAGCCCGTAAATTTTCGTCACCACCACCAAATAACCGCATCGATACTGGCACATCATCAATTGAGTTAGCCCAGATAGCACCCATATCAGCACTCGCGATAAACTGGTGATTAATATTGTAACTGCGCAGCCACTTCGAGCGCACCATCGCTTTGGCTAAGTTCGCATCACTACCCCAACCTTGATGCCCAAACTCAAGCGTTAATGACTGTCGGTCGCCCCAATAAGGATGTAGTCCGCCTTTTAAGCGAGTGCGAGCAAAGCTAACCCCAGGGATTATATTGGTTGATGTCGATTCAATGCTACCCTGAATTGAATTTTCTCGCTCAAGGCGAATAAACACCCCGCGCTTCCATCGGCTATTTAACAACCGATGGCGTTGCAATAACAACGAATATTTAGTGGTTCGGGTATCATTTAAATTGATATTTTGCCAGCCTAAGGCAATCGTGCCATAGTTATGAATTGGATCTTCAATCGGGATTTTATAGATCGCTGCAAATGATTGCTCGGTGGTCGCTAACTTTAATTCGCTACTTAAACTATGACCATATTTATTGAGCCACGGTTTAGTCCACTTAATTCGTCCTCGCAATCCGTAGTTTGAAGAAAAGCCACCACCAACTTCTAATGAATTAGCAGGCTTTTCAACGATATTAACCACAATTGGCACCGAGTTATCCCTAATTTGTTGTAGGTCGGGATAAACTTCAATCGCCGCAAAGTACTTGCTCTGGGCTAAATCGAGATTATATTGCGCCAACAACTCACTGTGATAATACATATCTTGAGTAAAGTTGCTCATGGTCTCTATAATTGGCTGCGCCTGACTTGGCACAGTAAAAATAATTTCACCAAATTTAAACCGTGGCCCAGAGTCAAAGATCAGCGTTACTTTGGCTTTATTTTTTTCAGGTTCAACAGCCACCGTTGTAGTTAACCACTGCGCTTTAAAATAGCCACGGCTAATCGCGGCGTCATTGATGGCGTTTTTTAATCCTTGGTATTGACTATGATTAAATTGAGCCCCTTGTTTTAACGCCGACATCTCAATAATTTGTTTAAAGTGCAGATCGGTGTCGGCATCACCTTTTATGGTGATTTCCATGTCGGAGATAGTAGTGGCAATGCCCTGATCAATATCTAATGTCGCAAGAAATTTGTTTGCTATATATTGCGTTTCAATGTTGATAGTCGGCTGATAGTAACCAAGGGCCTGCAACGCTTTTTTCGTTGCCTTGATTAACTGCAACTTCCAGTTACCTAGGGTGGTAGGTGACGATGGGACAATATTTTCTAGATAAATACGCACGTTGTCACGACTCGGTTGGGCCAAATTATCGTGAAGTGCCACCAGCTCAATCGTCGTAATATTCTTGTTATTGGCACTGGCATAAGCAGCCGAAGAGAATAAGACCAAAGCGGCTATCAAAAATGTCTTCATTAATTGTTCCAATATCCTTTATTGAATCTAGTTTAACATTATTGACTAATGCTGGAGGTTTTTAAATACCAAGATAAGATAGTTAAGCAAAGATTAACTGAGGCTGAAATACCATATAGAATAAATAATTTAATTAACACTAGGCTCAATATTCAATTAAAAAACTAGCACATAAGCCTGTGTTGATATACAGTACTTTTAATAAAGTATTTATTAATACGGTAAATTGGGTTCATTACAAGATGGTTAAGATTATTCACATTGATATGGACTGCTTTTACGCCCAAGTAGAAATGCGTGACAATCCAGCCTTGGCTAATAAACCGATTGCTGTTGGTGGTGATAGCGATCGCCGTAGTGTGATTGCGACCTGCAATTACCAAGCTCGAGAGTTTGGCGTTCGTAGCGCAATGGCAACGGCGCGCGCTAAGCAACTATGTCCAAAACTGGTATTAGTACCCGGGCGAATGAGTGTCTACCAGCAAGTGTCGGTTCAAATTAGAGCGATCTTTGCCCAGTATTCCTCATTAGTTGAGCCACTGTCGCTCGATGAAGCCTATATTGATGTGACCGACTGTCAGCAATGCCTAGGCAGTGCGACCTTAATTGCCCAAGAAATCAGGCAAAAAATATTCGAAGTCACTGGATTAACCGCTTCAGCAGGTATTGCCCCTAACAAATTTATGGCAAAAATAGCCTCTGACCTTAATAAACCCAATGGTCAGTTTGTGATCACGCCTAATAATGTTGACCAGTTTGCACTTAATTTACCACTCAAGAAAATACCAGGGGTTGGTGGCGTCACCGAAAAAAAACTCAAAGCCTTAGGCCTAACGATGGGTAGAGACGTCAGGGCGGTCGATGAAAGCTTTATGGTTAAACACTTTGGTAAGTTTGGTCTCGCTATCCGCGAACGGTGTTTTGGGATAGATTTGCGGCCGATAGATCCGACCCGAATTAGAAAATCAGTCGGAGTAGAAATTACATTAGCGATTGATATCGATACCACAGATCAATGTATTTCAATGCTTGAACAAATTTACCCAGAATTGCTAAAAAGAATTGAAAAAGCGGATTCGACCAAGGTCATTGCTAAACAGGGGATTAAAATTAAGTTTAATGATTTTCAGTCAACGACCGTTGAGCGCATTAGCTCTGAGGCGAACTACCCGTTATTTTTAACCTTACTTGATGAAGCATTAACTCGCAGCAAAGGTCGATCAATTAGATTAATCGGCCTTAATGTTGGCTTGCATTCCGAAGAGCTTAACCAACAATCAACGACTGAGCAACTCGATCTTTTTGCTCAGTAGCACTGGCTACTCCATCACTTAACAGCAACTCGACCGACGCAAAAATTCAAGTTACAGTTCAGTCTCAACCCCTCCAGAATCACATCAATACCCAGCTTATCGGCTAAATCAATCACGGTTAGGTTTTCGTCATGATATAGACCTAATAAATCATTTTAAACTAGTTTTGGCGAGCATCACCCTCGCCAATGGCTCAATGTCTTGGCATTTATTGAAATGTCGAACTCAAACGATTTATTTGCTCGGCACTCGTTTGAACAACATTGCCATTAGCCTGTAACTGTTGCGCCAATTTAGTATTATTGTTAGATATTTGGTCAATGGTATGAACGCTACTCATAATCTGCTCTGAGACCACGCTTTGCTCTTCAGTCGTCACTGCAACCTGAGTCGAAACATCGGTCACCTTGCTCATCATCCCCACAATATTGTCCATCGCCTGACGCGCTAACACACTTTGTTCGCTACATTGCTGCGCCTGCTTTTGGTTAGTTCGCATCATTGCGCTCCATGACGATAATGTCTGTTGTAGCTCAACCACTGAACCTTGAATTTGTTCGGTGGCTGTTTGGGTTCTACTGGCCAGCGTTCTAACTTCAGCGGCAACCACGGCAAAACCGCGGCCTTGCTCACCAGCTCTTGCCGCTTCAATCGCGGCGTTTAAGGCCAGTAAGTTAGTTTGGTCAGCAATGCCCTTTATCTCACTCATGATGTTAGATATTTCATCGGCATCAGTTATCAGTGAAATAGCTGAATTGGCAGCGGTTTCTACATCGACAGCCAACACAGAAACTTTAGACTCGGTATCATTAATAATAGCAATGGCGTCTTTACATTCTTGATTAACAATATCGACATGATCTTTAGAATCAATAGTGCTGCGGCTTATTTCAGTAATCGAAGCGCTCATTTCAGAGATCGCAGTCGCTAACTGATCTAAATGATTATTTTCGACCAACAGACCCTCAAGTGTTTCATTTGAAGATTGCTCTAAGATCTTAGCGGTTCTAACTAAGTTTGTGCCATAGTCTTCGCTGCGACCTAACACGGTACGTAATCTAGCGGACGACAATTGCTGAGCGTAATCAACAATGGCCACTAAGCCTTTACCACTGAACACTAATCGTGATGGGCTATCAATCTGTTGTTTTAATTTTTGAATATAATTTGGTAGCTTAAAAAGCTCTTCTCGGTATATCCCAAACATCGCTAGGGTTAACACAATTGGCATCGCAACGCTGGCGACGTTTTGGGTCAAATAAAACTGGCCAGCACTGATAAGTAACAAAAGACAGCCAAATAGGCCATGCTTTAGCGGGCGGTTAGCAGCAAAGTCCGACAATCTTTTTCCAGTATTTATTTGTTGATAAAGCGCTTGGGCATCACGTTTTTGCGCGGCAGTAGGACACACTCGTACCGATTGATAACCCGTCACCACTCCATGTTCAGTCATTGGTGTCACATATGCGTCGACCCAATAAAAACCGCCGTCTTTGCAACGGTTTTTAACCATTCCGCGCCAAGGCTGATTATTTTTAAGTTTATCCCATAAATCGCCAAACGCAGCAGCCGGCATGTCGGGATGACGAACAATACTATGATTTTTTCCCACTAGTTCATCAGGAGAATAGCCAGCTACTTGGGCAAAAATATCATTAACATAGGTGATAACGCCACGAAGATCGGTTATTGAGACTAGCTGTTCAGAGGGTGAAAATACGACCTCATGATTGTTGGTGCTGCGATTCATTTTGGGATACCTTTTAAGTTCATTAGAAGGTGCGTAATATACTCACCTTGGATAAACCACCAAAAGGCAATTGATCCAAAACAACATTGTCTCACATTTAACAGCCACCAAACAACCATAAATAACCACTAACAAATCAAAAGCAATACTTTAGTTGTAATTTACGGTTGCGAGTGTTGTCATTACTGAGCCGAAAACCAAGCAAAAATCGGATTAGATCGGGCATTTTATTTGAGATGGGAGGAAGCTACAGAACAATGATGATCAAAAGTCACTCAGTGTTGGATCACTGAGCAACTTGAATTTTTTAACCCGCTAGCGACTGCGTATCGCTTCGATAATTTTAGAGGTTGAACAACCGTCTTCAAAATTAAGTACTTTAACCTCGCCGCCATTGGCAATAACCTCTTGGCCACCCGCAATTTGTTCAGGAAGATAATCGCCACCCTTAACCAATAAATCGGGCAGCAACTCGCCGATTAATCGCTGTGGTGTATCTTCACTAAAGCTAACGACCCAATCAACTGCGCCTAGCCCTGCAAGCACTGCCATGCGACGATCGGTAGGATTAATTGGTCGCGCTTCGCCTTTTAAACGCTTCACTGAAGCATCAGTATTTACCGCTACAATTAATCTATCGCCTAGCTCGCCAGCGTTGCTAAGGTAAGAAACGTGACCAGCGTGTAATATATCGAAACAACCGTTAGTCAGTACCACTTTTTCGCCCCGTGCTCTTGCCGCAGCAATAGATATTTTTAACTGCTGCTCAGTCACCACACCGAAACCAACTTCAGGATGGTTCTTGGCAAGTTCAGCTGCTAGCTCAATAATACTGACCGATGACGTTCCTAACTTCCCAACCACCACCCCGGCGCCAATATTTGCTAACGCGCAGGCATGCTCAAGATCCGCTCCCGCGGCAACAGAGGCTGCCAACACCGAAATAACCGTATCACCAGCGCCCGTTACATCATAAACTTCTCGGGCCATGGCAGGAAAGTGTAATTCTTGTTGATCACGACGCAATAACGTCATGCCATGCTCAGAGCGGGTAACTAACAGTGCTTGCAGGTCTAGACGAGTCATTAGCTCCTGGCCCTTGGCAACAATATCGTTCTCATCGACACAGTGACCAACGACCGCTTCAAATTCACTCATGTTTGGGGTTAATAAAGTAGCGCCACGGTAACGATCAAAGTTAGTCCCTTTTGGATCGATCATTACTGGGGTATTGGCGGCGCGACAAAGATCAATCATCTGCTGAACTTGGTCTAATGTCCCCTTGGCATAATCCGAAAAAATAACAATATTGGCCTGACCCAATCGTTGTTTAAGCTTTTTTAACAACGGCTCGGCAGGCACTTTACTGGCGTGCTCTTCAAAATCGAGTCTAATCAATTGTTGATTACGGCTAATCACCCGCAACTTAGTAATAGTCGGAATGTCCTGTTGCAGATAGAAGTCTGGGGTGACATTTAACGCCAGCATTTGCTTAGTTAAAATTCGGCCGGCTTCATCATCGCCCGTGATCCCAATAATTTCACAATGACTGCCTAACGCTGCAATATTTAAAGCGACATTGGCTGCACCACCAGGGCGATCCTCAATTTGTTCAACCTTCACTACTGGCACTGGTGCTTCTGGTGAGATACGACTAGTAGGCCCATGCCAATAACGATCCAGCATTAAATCGCCTAACACAAGTACCTTGGCACTCTCAAAATGGGGCAAACTGATGGTCATGAATTTATTCCTAGCACTAAAATTATGTCGGAGATTATACCATGCGATAGATTCAAAACCGAGACATGTACTAGTACTTAGTCTACAATAAGCCCCGTATTTTTAGATAATTAGGACTGTGTTTTGCAAAAAACTGCATTTGAACTTAAATTTATTCATCCCCGCTATTGGCTATTGTGGTTTGGCATTGGCTTGTTGTGGCTGCTTGTCACTGTCCTGCCATATAAAGCATTACTAAAACTCGGTGCTGGCATTGGCAAATTGTTGATGAAAATAATTAAGAAACGGGCTAAAACCGCAGTGCGTAACTTAGAATTATGCTTTCCAGATTACACCCAGCAACAACGGGATAAAATTCTCCAAGATCATCATGAGTCGCTTGGTATTGCGCTATTTGAAACAGGTATGGCATGGTGGTGGCCACAGTGGCGTCTAGATAAACTAGTGACCTTTAAAGGCTTAGAGCATATTGAACATGCCAAAGCCCAAGGCAAAGGGGTTTTATTATTCGCAACCCACAGCTTTTGCCTTGAAATTGGCGGTCGATTATTTTCAACCCACATGCGGCCAACAGCGGTTTACCGTCCACATAACAACCCTGTGATGGAATATCTACAGGTTAGTGGTCGCATCCGCTCCACCGACTTAATTCATAAACGCGACATTCGCGGCATGATTAAGGCCCTTAATAATGGCCAAGCGATGTGGTATACCTCAGACCAAGATTTTGGTCGGCGCAAGGCTGTATTTGTGCCCTTCTTTGGGGTTAAATATGCCGCGACAGTGGTCGGAGCCAGCATTTTAACCAAAGGTTCCAACAGTGATGTTATTCCTTATAACGTGGTGCGTAACGAAGACGGCTCAGGCTATGTTATTGAGCTAGGAGCACCGTTAAAAGGTTTTCCAAGTGGTGACAATGAACAAGACGCCATTTTTTCTAATAAAGTCATTGAGTCGAGCATCATGAAAGCGCCAGGTCAATATATGTGGCTGCACCGTCGCTTTAAGACCCGCCCGAATGAAACCGACCCATCTTTATATTAAAAGCTCCACTTAGCTAAACAGCATAAATGCCTGAGTAATCAAGTTCCCGCCATTACTCAGGTTTCTTACTTTTACAACATTCTATTAACCTGACAAATCAATCTGTTAGTCCTTATCTTTTATAAAATCCCGTGTATATAAGCCTTTAGTGGCAGCCCCAACCATTTCTGCTCGAAAAACACGCAAGTCTTTGCGCGTTTTTTACACCCCGATACATTGCTGTTAACAAATCCTAAATTTAGCAACAAAACCAAATCTTACAAATCAGCCACTTATGCATAATAAGTCATTTTTTAATCACTTTTGTTTCAGCGAGGTTACGGGGCGACCACGAAAACGCAACACCGAAGGCGCAGAAACAACCCAACAAGACAACACTTCAGTAACATACGTAATTCAACGTAAATACTAGGTAAACCAACGCAAATAAGCTGTGGTATTTAGGTTGCCAACTAGGAGTATCTAATGTGATCCGTTAGTATCTCAGCGATCCATGGTTAAAGAGTTAGATTCACTTTATGTGACTACTTATTCACCATGATGAGCTACAACTTATAATACTTCATAATAAATGAGCTAGGAATTAAGTAATGTTTACTAATAATAAAACTGCAACAGCTGTACGTTTGGCATTGATCGCCACCATAGCAACTACTGGTGCCAATGCATTTGCTGCATCAGAAACAGATACGGTAGAACGCATCTCGGTGACGGGTTCAAAGATCTCTCGTGCCGATATGGAAACATCAAGCCCTGTAACGGTTATCGGCGCAGCTGATATCGCAGCTTCTGGTGCAATATCAATTGATGATATCTTGCAAGACATGACTGCTGCTGGCGGCGCGATGACACACCCTGGCATCAATAATGGTTCTGGTGGTAATGCCCGTATCAACCTACGTGGTCTTGGCTCGAACCGTACGCTAGTACTTGTTAACGGTCGTCGTATGATTGCTTCTGGTACTGGCGCGGCATCAACAGTAGATTTAAACTCAATTCCTGTATCAATGATCCAGCGTGTTGAAATACTAAAAGATCGCGCAACGGCACTCTACGCTACTGACGCTGTTGCTGGTCTCGTAAACATCATCTTAAAACGTGACTACGAAGGTTTTGAAATTAACGTTCAAGGCGGTGCAACTGGCCACAACGATGCTGAAAAAACCTCGATTGATTTCACGTTAGGTACTTCTTTTGATAAAGGCAACCTAGTTATTGGCGTGCAGTACACCGATCGTGGTGATGCATCTCAAGCTGACCGTGGTTACTCAAACTGTCCAATTTCAGAAACAACCGATGATGACGGTGTGATTTCTCTTTATTGTGGTGGTTCAAGCTACACGCCTTTCGGTCACGTTTGGGGTCCAGATG
>JABSRS010000438.1:2441-2853 GCA_013214885.1 Gammaproteobacteria bacterium | reverse complement strand
TAGTACGGCTTATCGTTTTAGCCCTGGTATACATTTGTTCTTATCTGAATACTCTGGGTTAACAATTGCAGGAAGTGTTGCTGCGAGTGAGCTTATTACTGGTTCCCCTGGCGCAGAGTTTGTCACTCAAGGCTTACGTTCGATTAAAGTAAAGCGTCAAGCGGCTAAGCTCTCCTATCAATTAGGCCGCGCGCCTCAACAACAGTTTGTTCATCTAAACGCTGCTTATATCGTTGAGCAACAACGACATCAATCGCTGCTATTATCTGATATTGAAACGACCAGCATTAATGCAACTTATGGCTATCGGATAAGTGAAGATAGTTACCTGCAATTTAACAGTCGCTTTGCTAATCAGTACCGTTTTGACATTAACAGTCGCTTATTTGAAGCGGGGACTGGCTTGCTAACC
>JABSRS010000438.1:0-2431 GCA_013214885.1 Gammaproteobacteria bacterium | reverse complement strand
AATTAGATGCAATCTTTGGTCTGTTCCAGCGCCAGGGGCTAATTGTAACAAAGGGCTATTACTGGAGTGTAAAAGATCAGTGGTTACTCTCAGAGCAAGTGACTTTAAACCTTAACACATCTCGTCAATCTCAAGTGGCAACTGAACAATCGAGTCACAGTCAACTTAAGACTGCTTATGGTCTGAGCGTTAGCTATATGATTAATCATGATCATCACTTAGATATGGCAATTAAGTACGCCAACATTAAGCTCGATGCTAATAAGTTGAGATATCGTGATAATAATTTATCGCTGGCATGGCGCTGGATAATTTACCAAGGTTTATCGACTGATTTTAGGGTTAGCTACCAGCGAACTAGTAATCCGCTGCAGATGTTTGCTAAGGCAGCTGAGCAGTCAAAATTGTCCTTTGCATTGAGGTATCTGTGGTAAAAATATTGGCGTTGTTGATCATTGTTATTATCTGCCTGCCTAACGTTGCGCTATCGCAGGGGGACGTTTATCGTTTTGGTCCTGGCGATTCATTGGACATCACGGTGTATTTAGAAGATGATTTATCATTCCCTAGTCAAATTAGTCAGCAAGGGCTAATTGATTTTCCTTTACTGGGAAATATAAAACTCAATGGCTTAACTCAAACCGAAGCCAAGCAGCATATTGAAGGTTTATTACGAGATGGCTATCTGGTTGCTCCCAGTGTGTCGATTAGGGTACTTAGCTATCGGCCATTCTTTATTTATGGTGAGGTGCGCTCACCAGGCAGTTATACCTACCAGCCCGATATCACGATTGAACAAGTTATCGCGTTGTCAGGGGGATTAAAAGACCGAGCATCTTCCACCAAGTGGACTATTCAACGAGGACTCGATAAAAGAGTCTTTCAGGTAATGTCCGATACCATCGTGCAACCAGGTGACGTTATTAAAATAGATAAGAGTTTTTTCTAAATGATGACGACGCCTGAAAATTCCCTCGCTTCAGTTGATGACGAAATAGATCTGGCTGAATTATGGGCTATTTTGTGGCATCAAAAATTACTCATTTTTATCATAACTCTGGTTGTTTTTCTCACGGGGTTGGCTATCACCGCTCGAATGCCAGAAGTTTATCGCACGACGGCCACGGTGTTACTTAAAGGAGGTCAAGGTAATCATTCGATCACAGCGATAATTTCGGGTAGCAGTGAAAGTTCAGTTGATTTCGATACGTCGATAAAATTGCTGACGTCGTATCAATTTATGGACAAAATAAGTCGTATTGTTCAAGCTTCCGCCACTCGTTATAACGTTATCCCATGGGATGCCAGCCAGCTTCACCAAAATCTATCCATTAAACAGGTCGCTAAAACCAATCTATTAGAAATATCATTTGAAGGTCAACATCCAATATTCACTGCCTTGGTCGCCAATACCATTACAGAACATTTTATTACTTATCAGGCCGAGTTAATGCAACCTAACTCCAAAAACAATGGCGAATGGATTAACTCAAGAATACGCACGGTCAAGGCACTGTTAGCAGCTGACGAACAGCGTTTAAATATGTTTCGCCAACGCAATAGTGCGATCGATATTACTAATATGGTCAAGGTAAATCAGGATGAAATTACCTTACTATTTATTGAGCAGCGTAGTTTGAAAAAAGAACATGAGAGTTTAACGCGGTTATTAATAAAACTTTCACACCTAAAAGACGATACGGCCAAGAAGGTTGCCATCCAGGTAGTAGCCAATACCAAACAAATAAAAGAATTATTACTGTTAACCTCGAGGCAACAAGCGCAATTTTCGCAAATTAAGCTCCGTTATTTACAAAAACATCCAAAATATCAGGTCATGGCATTAAAAATAGCCGAAACAAAACTGCAAATAGCCAGCGAATTACGGTACTTGACCTATCGTTACCAAGCCAGATTAACCGAAGTAAATCATTTATTAATTAATATAAATAGTAAACAAAAGAAAGAGAAAGCTAACTTAGAACAGTCAATTGTTAAATTTCAAGAATTTGAACAAATAGATCGCCATTTAAGAGCAAATATCAAATTATTAGAAACGTTAACGATTAGCGAAAAGAAATTTCAACTATTAGATGACAGTAATACGGGGGCATTTTTCATTATTGTTGACCCTGCAATTGTGCCTAATAGCCCAATTAAGCCTAAAAAAGCACTTATTGCAGTATTATCGCTGTTACTTGGCTTAATGTTTGCCGTATTTATGGTGATTATTGGCCATTTCATGTCAAATAAGCAAAGTCGCTATCGTCAAATAATTCATGCCAGTGGCTTTAGGATCTTGGGCGAGTTACCCAGTATTGAGCGTCCTCGAGGTCAGCGCAACCAACCGATTGTTGATGGTTATGGCGAAAATTTTGATAACTATCAAGAGAGTGTCAGAACAATCAGAACTAATCTATTGTTGGACCCT
>JABSRS010000437.1 GCA_013214885.1 Gammaproteobacteria bacterium | reverse complement strand
TGCGCGCTAGTCGGTTCCACATTTTACTCGGTCGTTTTTTTGGTCAGTTACTGATTATTGCGACGTTAATTATGATGACCGTAACCGCGACTTGGTGCATGGCAATGTGGCGTGATGCCAGCTCGATCGGGGCTGGCGGCAGTGAATTAGTGTTAGTGGCGGTTAATTTATTAGTGCTGTGTTTACCTTTTATTGCGTTAATGTCGCTGTTTAACATTATCTTTAACTCATCACGTTTAAGTGTGGCCGCGACCATTATTGTTATTCCGATTGTTAGCATGGTCATCAGTTTTGCTGCCTATGGTCTACCTGCGATAGAGTCATTGTTAATGATATTACCTGGCCACCAACTGTCAGGTACCGTGCAAAATGATGGTATCGCCTCAGCCCCAATGATTATTTTGCCGCTGGTACAAACTGTGGTTTATTTAGCGATAGCTCAGGTTATCTTAACGAGGAGATCGCTATGAGTTCATTGATTGAATGTAGCAATTTGTCGAAAAATTTTGGTAGCAAACAAGCGTTAAAAAATGTCTCGTTTTCGTTAGACATCGCCAAAGGCGCAACGGCATTAGTCGGCCCCAACGGTGCAGGGAAAACCACCTTATTTAGTATTTTATGTAACTACCAACTACCAACTAGTGGCACAGTATCAATATTTGGCCATGCGCCAGGTTCTAATCCGTTATTTGGTAAAGTGAGTGCGCTGCCACAGGACGCCCAGCTCGATCCACGTTTTGCGATTAGCCACCAATTGAGTTTTTACGCTAAGTTACAGGGTTACAGCACTAAACAAGCAAAGATTGAAACCCAACGGGTGCTAGAAATTGTCGATCTGTCTGAGGTATTGAATTCACGACCAGCGGAATTAAGTCATGGCATGCGCAAGCGAGTTGCAATTGCGCAAGCATTGATCGGTCAGCCACAACTGATCATGCTAGATGAGCCAACCGCAGGTCTCGATCCCGCTAATGCCCGCAAGATCCGTAAAATCGTTACTGAATTATCAGATCGAGCCCATTTTATTATTAGCTCTCACAATTTAAGTGAATTAGAACAACTATGTTCGACCGTGCTGATGCTAGATCAAGGGGTGTTAAGTCAGCAAGCCATTGGCGAAGTGTCAACCAATGCCTTACAGCAACTGACCATCTTGATTGAGCCGCAACAAGGGATCAATACCTTACAGATATTACAACAAGTGAGTGACCTGGTAAGCGTTAAGCAAAATCATCACAATAGCTTTATTTTAGATTATGACGCTGCGCAGACCCCAACATTCGATGTCACGCTGTTACAGGCGTTACATCAACATAAGTTGCCGTATCGTCAATTATCGCGAGGAGTATCGTTGGAAGAGCAATTGTTTAGCGAAGAATAGATATAGCCAATATAATTGGTATTTGATGGAACTCCGCATATAACTGGAGAGGTCTGTTTATGTAGAGCAAAAAATATTTTTCAGGGATGAAAAATCTAGCTTAGAGCCGAAGCGGAACCTTGTGTCTTCGATACAAGGAAGTTCGCAGAGCAGTGATGTACTTGCAGCGTTTTTGCGCAATATGAACAGACCTTGACTTGCAATAATGCTCTCCCCCCTAATAACTTGAGGTTAGAGCATTTAAGTCAATTTCTTGAGTTTAATCCCAGTTAAGGATTACTTTGCCTGATTGACCCGACCCCATGGCTTCGAAACCTTGTTGGAAGTCGTCGATGTGGAAGTGGTGAGTGATAATTGGTGAGATATCTAGTCCTGATTGAATCAAACTGGCCATTTTGTACCAAGTTTCAAACATTTCACGACCGTAAATACCTTTAATCACTAGACCTTTAAAGATAATTTGATCCCAATCGATCGACATATCTGATGGTGGAATACCCAGCATCGCAATGCGACCACCGTGATTCATGTTTTTCAACATGCTTTGGAAAGCTGACGGTACGCCTGACATTTCCATCCCAACATCAAAACCTTCACTCATGCCAAGATCGCTCATGACATCTTCGAGTTTTTCTTCCATGACGTTAACCGCACGAGTCGCGCCCATCTTCTTGGCTAGCTCAAGACGATAAGGGTTAACATCGGTGATCACAACGTGGCGTGCGCCAACGTGCTTACAAATCGCAGCTGCCATGATGCCAATTGGACCAGCACCAGTAATCAACACATCTTCGCCGACTAAATCAAACGACAATGCGGTGTGTACAGCATTACCGAATGGGTCAAATACCGCAGCAAGATCATCTGAGATATCGTCTGGCAATTTAAAGGCATTAAACGCTGGGATCACTAAGAATTCGGCAAATGAGCCTTCACGGTTAACGCCAACACCAATAGTGTTACGGCATAAGTGAGTTCGGCCGCCACGACAGTTACGACAATGACCACAAGTGATGTGACCTTCGCCAGAAACACGATCGCCAAGCTCAAAACCTTTAACTTCTTGGCCAATGCCAACTACTACGCCAACATACTCATGACCAACAATCATTGGTACTGGAATAGTACGCTGTGACCAATCATCCCAGTTGTAAATGTGCATGTCGGTGCCACAAATAGCGGTTTTGCGAATTTTAATTAATAGATCGTTATGGCCAACTTTTGGCTTTGGCGCATCTACCATCCAGATGCCCTTTTCAGGCTTTAATTTACTAAGTGCTTTCATTAAATTACCTTAAGCTCTTTACCAACTTCGATAAACGCGGCAATCGCGTGATCAAGCTGTTCTTTGGTGTGAGCCGCTGACATTTGGGTACGAATTCGAGCCGCACCTTTTGGTACCACAGGGAATGAGAAACCGACGACGTAAATGCCTTTAGCCAATAACTTATTAGACATCTGCTGGGCCAATTT
>JABSRS010000436.1 GCA_013214885.1 Gammaproteobacteria bacterium | reverse complement strand
CAGGACAGCGTGCTCCAGAGGCCGTACTTAAAGTGGTTGATAAACAACCTTTAAATTTTTGGCACTTAGGTTTAGTTGCCATGGCCTTCCCGAATGCTCGAATCGTTCACTGTACTCGTGATATTAGAGATTGTGGATTATCGATTTTCACCCAGAATTTTAATACCACACAAAATTGGTCCACTGATCTTGACGATATTGCATTTTATTGGCAAGGCTATAAAAAACTAATGGAACATTTTAAACAAGTGAGTGGTTTACCAATACTTGAAGTTAATTATGAAGAAACAGTCTCGGAGTTAGAATGGCAAAGCCGCAGATTACTTGATTTTGTCGGATTACCTTGGGATGAGTGTGTGCTGAATTTTCATCAAAGTCAACGTGCAGTGCAAACACCTAGTCGTTGGCAAGTAAGACAGCCGCTATACCAGAGCTCTAAAGCTCGTTGGCGAAATTACGAAAGCTACTTAGCTCCATTGATGAATGCTGTTGAAGCACAATAATCCACGTTCAAATTTTTAACGTTTTAT
Source organism: Gammaproteobacteria bacterium (assembly GCA_013214885.1). GTDB lineage: Bacteria > Pseudomonadota > Gammaproteobacteria > Enterobacterales > Psychrobiaceae > Psychrobium. The sequence goes on along the minus strand of JABSRS010000436.1, from coordinate 2,332 downwards.
TTTGCACAATTGTATCAAAGATTGATGAGTGAATATTACTCTTAAATCTCAGTGTTAACTATTTTTTAACTTTATTATTTAGATTTAATATGGAGTTTTTATGTTTTTAAGTTTCATCCCCGCTTGGCTGGCGTGTTGCCTGTTTTTCGGTACAAGCCAGCGGCAAACGCTATTAAAAAAACCATTACCGGTAATATCAAGTCGGCTTATCGCGGTTATTTTACTTGGGGCAATGTTATTACAGCTATTTATGCATCTGCCAACGGTATCAGCATTGATTACCGGCTTTGCATTAGTCTGTTGTTTTTTACCTGTAGTTACCCTAGTCAGTGCTTATAAAAAATATTACCTAGTGCTAGCTAGTTTAGTTGTTGGTGTGCTGTCGATAGCACTTTCTGTGATTGAAGGAGCTTTATAATGTGGTCACGGACTTTTGCAGGACTGATTGTCGGATTATTATTGTCGGTGTCTATTGTGCTAAACCTTAATTTATTATTACCGATAAAAGAAGACACTATGTTGTTGATTGGCTTACTGCTCGCATTTCCTATCTGGGCTGGAATTCAAGTGTGGGGGTATTCCTTTACTAGCTCAAAAAAAGCCTGGTTAAAGTTAAGTTTGCTATTGATCCCATCAGTGTTAATTAATGCTGTTTTATTGTCGTTGAGGTAAGGTGAGATGAACAAAGATTCATTAAAAGCGTTAACCAACGCACATGCTTGGGTTGGTTTAGTTATATCGACCATTTTATTTATCATTTTTTTTGCGGGATCAATAAGCTTATTTCGTGATGATATTAATGCATGGGAGCTAAATCCAAACTATGCGGTGAATGAGCAAAGTGAAACTCTTTCACTTGATAGGGTCATTAGCACAATAACCAAAGCGTATAATATTAATACCCATGGTTATTTTATCTTATATATGCCAAGCGCTGAGCAACCGCTCGCTAACCTGTATTTTGAAGAAAAAACTTCTGCAGACAAACATGTTGCCCAGCATTTAATTTTGGCACCTGACGGTAAAATAATCGGTCATGGTAATGGCTCTAGCTGGGGGGACTTTTTATATGAACTACATTATGACTTACACATACCCGAGGTTGGTTTGTATTTTGTTGGCGTAGTCTGCTTGTTCTTTTTTGTTGCGCTACTTAGCGGTGTGGTTATTCATTGGCGTAAAATAATAACTAAGTTTTTTCAATATAGAAAAGACGGGAAGAAAGACAAGTTACTTGATGCGCATAACCTTATTGGTGTCATGGGGTTACCCTTCCACATTATGTATGCTTTTTCTGGCTTAGTGTTTAACCTATTGATTATTTATCAAATATCATATGCTGTTGTACTGTATAGCGGCGATCAAAGTAAATTACTTACCGCTGCTGGTGTGGTTGATGTTCACTTAGAAGAAACTAAAATAGTACTGCCAGTACAAGGCATAGACAATTTGTATTTAACCGCTAAAACCTCCTTAGGTGAAGTGGCTATAAACCGTGTCTCCATCGACCATTTTGGTGATGAAAGTGCTTCTGTAACTTTTATAGGTGCAGATAAAAGCCAGTTTTCTACCCATAAAGAGGCAACGTATCATATAGCCTCAGGACGAGTATTGTATTTAACGAAAAATAACTTCGATAATGATTTGCGTGGTGGTCTTTCGGTAATATCGAGTTTGCATTTTGGCGACTTTGCTGGTTATTTAATACGAGTACTGTTTTTCGTCTTAGGCATTGGTACTTGTTATATTATTTTAACCGGTAATCTAATGTGGATTCAGAAAAAAGCAAACTTACGGGTAGAAAAACAAAATCCTATCGGGTTAAAGGTTGTCTATGCGATGACTACGGGTGGCTTTATCGGCACCATATTTGCTAGTGCCGTTGGCTTTGTTTTAGCTCGAGTTATTCCCATTGACACTATTGGTCGTAGTGACTCTATTTCCTACGTCTTTTTTGCCTGTTTATTCACGGCAATTGTCATTTCTTTAAATATTAAAGCGCAAAAAAAATTTGCAGCAATATTTTTAAAAATCACGGCTTTAGTTTTAGCTATAACACCGATATTGGATTGGTTAATTGTCTCGCAAGGTATAATGGCTATGCTAAAACTTGGCTACTATCATGTGATTGTCGTTGAGGTAATGTTATTGAGTTTAGCACTTTTTTGTTGGTTAATTTCTTCACGACTATTCGTTAACAAACGTGTTGAAGCAGATGAGAAAGTAACTGAAGCCATCAATATGTCAAAACAAGAACAAGTACCTTTGAGTACGCAGTTATAGAATTAGCAAGCGCTAACTAGTTTTATAATAGCCTGATATTACTTATGAT
>JABSRS010000435.1 GCA_013214885.1 Gammaproteobacteria bacterium | reverse complement strand
TACAGGGTGTAAGCAATAATAAGTAAGCAGCCAGGTATGACAGCAGCTCGGAATAAATCGCCTACTGGAACGCCCATCACATCGCCCAAGATAATCAGGATGATCGAAGGGGGAATAATTTGTCCCAGTGTCCCGGCGGCGCAAATGACCCCAGTCGCCGTAGGTTCATGATATTTATTTTTCAGCATAACGGGCAATGAGATGACACCCATCGCAACAACGCTAGCACCAACTACGCCTGTAGATGCCGCAAGCAGAGCACCAACTATTATCGTTGAGATTGCAATGCCGCCTGGGATGCTACCAAAAAGCTTGGCTGAGGATTCAAGCAGTCTTTCTGCCAAACCCGTTTTTTGCAATACTATTCCCATGAAAACGAACATCGGAATTGCCATTAAAATCGTATTTTCCATGATGCTCATGATGCGATAAGGCATAAAGGCAAACAGGTCGGTTCCCAGTACCAGGACCCCGACGAATACCGACACACCTGCAAAGGTAAATGCGACCGAATAACCAAGAAATAGGCATAGCAATGCGATACCAAATAGTATTAAACCGGTCATTGCTGTGGCCCTCGTCGATCATTGCCTCTAAATAACATGATATTATTTAAAGTGACGTAGATAATTGATAACAGTAGGAATATCGAAGAGGCAGGAATAACCGCACGTACTATCCAACGATGAGGTAAGCCACCAGGATCGGAGCTGCCCTCTCCCATCTGATAGGCATCTAACGCATAACTCCAACCGTAATATAATATGAGTAAGGTAATTGGGAGGGCAAAGAAAATTGCGCCAAAAGTATTAATGATTGCCTGACTATTTAGGCTCATGTTGTCATAAAATATATCCACCCTGACATGGCCATCTACTTTGAATGTATAACCAATCCCGAGCATGAACATCGCAGCAAACAGGTGCCATTCCAGCTCTTGCATCCCAATACTGACGTCATTAAAGAAATAGCGCATCACAACGTCATAAAAAACATTAAGCACCATTAAGATCATGATTAGGCTGCAAAAACTACCAACTAAATCAATAAATTTGCCGAGTGGGCGAAGAATAATATTCATAAAATCTCACTGTAATGACATATGACCAATCTTGGTCATATGTCACCCTTGGGTTTAAACAGGTATTACTTTTGTTCAGAAGAGTTGAGGTAAGCTCGGTCTGAGAGATTGGTCCAGGCGCGAATTTTCTTTTGATAGCTAGTAATTGATTTTAAGATCTTAGCAGTCATCGGATCTTTAGCTGCAAATTCATTAAGTAAGGTGGTGTTTGCAGTGCGAATTGCATCCATTACTTTTGGTGGGAATGAACGCATTTTAATGTTTGGATATTCTTCGGTCATTTTCGCCAAATTGACACCACTTTCATGCATTGTTTGTGAGTACATATCATAAGCCGCTGCTTTCATCGCTACAGTCAGGATTTTTTGTAAGTCCTTCGGTAAAGATTCATAAGCTTTTTGGTTAACCATAAACTGCAGCTCAGTACCTGGCTCATGCCAACCAGTGTAGTAGTAAGGTGCGATTTTGTGGAAACCCATACGTAGGTCAAGCGATGGACCCACCCACTCTAGGGCATCGATAGTATTACGCTCTAGTGCTGTGTATAGCTCACCTGAAGGAATATTGGTTGGCTTAGCGCCAAGCTTTGCAAATACTTCACCAGCAAAACCAGGGATCCTCATTTTTAAACCTTTGAGGTCATCAAGGCTGTTAATTTCTTTCTTAAACCAGCCACCCATTTGGTTGCCAGTATTACCGCCAGGAAAAGACATGATGCCATACTGGTCGTAAACTTCTTTCATCAGCTCCATACCGCCGCCATAATAGAACCAACCGTATTGCTCTGATGCGATCATCCCAAAAGGCATAGTGGTAAAAAACATGGTATTGAAGTTTTTGCCTTTCCAATAATAAGAGGCAGAATGGCCCATTTGGTATTGACCAGTCTTAACAAAATCGAAAATGCCAAAGGCAGATTTATGTTTGTTGGATGAATCGATGCGAATTGTTAGTCGCCCGTTTGACATTTCTTTGACCATAGCAGCCATGTTTTTAGTCGCGTCGCCAAAGATCGGAAAATTAGGTCCCCAGGTTTCAGCTAGTCGCCAGCGATATTTTTTACCATCATCAGCGTGGATCAAACCAGAAAATACCAGGCTTAAAATCAAAGCAATTTTTATAAAAACTGTCTTATTCATTTTTTTATCCTTATTTATATCCAAAGCAACAAACACATTTGTTACCAATTTGTTATAGTCAGGTAACATATTAAGGGTTTTTAAGGTGGGGACTATTGGTGTAAATACCCAATTTAGTTAGGTATAACTACCTAGAAGTGACTGGTGATAGTGTTTAATTGATAAATATGAAATTATTTAACGCTATGATTTTTTAAGTAATATATGAGTGTTTCAACTATGACTTTCTCTCTTCGGCTACTTTATATAGCTGTTTTTCAGGTGATATTAACTGCGGTTATTACCTATTTTTTAGTAACTGATGAATACAGAAAACTCTCCAATGAAAGTTTGCGTACCTTAGAGCACTTCTTAAAGGAGCAAAAACAACAAGAGTTAAAAAATTACACTTCATTGGCCATTTCGACGGTGGAAAATATTTACCAACATGGTGATCAAAGGACTAATGTCATTAAGTTGCAAGTCGCTAATATGTTGGGCAGCCTACTTTATAATGGCGAAGACGGTTACTTCTTCGTTTACGATGATAAAGGGATTGGGATCAGCCACCCTAAAGAGCCTTTCAGAGTGGGCAAAAACTGGTGGGACTTAGAAGATAAAAAAGGCGAAAAAATAATTCAAATACTGATCAATAATGCCAAAAA
>JABSRS010000434.1 GCA_013214885.1 Gammaproteobacteria bacterium | reverse complement strand
AAATATAGCCGGCATGCCATTGCGCCTACCACTGACTATGATTGCCACTACAAGCGCGGGTAACCCCACCAATAAAGCTGTCACGAAACTCTGTTTATCTGGATAGAATAAGCCAAGCAACCGTGAGGTATCTTGTCTAAAAGATAGAGCAGCGATCCAGATAAAGTAACTTCGTACTAAAAAAATCAAGCATCCATAAAGCACCAATGGCGGCTTTAATACCCCATACTTATCGTAATGGGTGAACGGGTTATATCTCACGAATACTTTACCTAATTAATCTTGCTTGATTAACGCCAAGTATTCACTTTCAGAGATAACCTTGACCCCTTTAGCTCTGGCAGCAGTTATCTTGTTTTCACCAACCTTTTCACCAGTGATAAGCAGGTCAGTTTTTCCAGAAACCGATTTCCCGACCTTTGCGCCAAGTAACTTAGCGTTTTTTTCCATCTCACCTCTTGAACCTTGAGTCATTGAACCCGTGAAAACAACAATTTTGCCAGCTAACGGTGATTCACTGCCAGATTGATCGCTCAGCTTAGGTGTGACGGCTAAGTTAAACCCCAACTGATAAACTTTAAACAATTGCTCTTTAACATTGGCCAAGCCTTCAACAATGGCTTCGGCACTCAACTGAGCAAATCCATCGATGGTGACCATTTGTTCAACGCTAAGCTCAAACAGCTCAATAATGGTGTGATGTTGCAACAATTTTTCACAGTTACCACCGGCGAGCCGAGTGACGCCGAAGGCCGCCAAAAAACGCCAATCTTCAATCTCGATTTCTCGGCTTGCTAGCAGCTGATCAAACAGATTTTTAGACGTTTTATCACCAAAACCATAACCAGAAAATTGATGTGATTTTATCTGATATATTTCATGAATATGCTTAATACCAAAATTACTTAATTTTTCAATAACTTTAGGACCAAATCCATCGTTGTTGCCTAGTGTTTTAAAGAAATGAACTAAGGTATTTTCTGTTTGTGCGGGGCAATCACTTTTATTGGGACAAATTAGATGATCGGATTCCCACAGTAAATGAGAATGACAACTTGGACATGAATCGGGTAACTGAGGTGCTACTTTCTTTATTACTTTCTCGATCTTTGGGATAACTAACCCACTGCGAACTAGCTGGACAATTGCCCCTGGTCCAACACCATTTGTTTTAACCATGTTGTAGTGGTGCACGGTAACTCGACTAATCGTTGCTCCGCTTAACTTAGTTGGCACCAGCTCTGCTACTGGTGATATACGGCCAGTTCTAGAGGTTTGAGCAATAATATTGATCACTTCAACCTCCGCAGATTCTTCATTAACTTTAAAGGCTATTTGCCAGCGATGATGATGTCTTGTTGCCCCCATGTGCGCTTTGATATCGTCATTGGTGATTTCAAAAATAACCCCATCAATGTCAAAATCAACCGAGTTCCACACTTGATCAACAATCGATTCAAAATCAGCAAGAATGGTAGAAAAATGCTCGGTGCGGTTAGTAATTAATGCAAATGGATAGAAAACACACGCACCTTGATCTATCGCTTTTTGAATATTTTCGTCAACTTTCTGACTTTCTTCATAATTATCATTCATTTCCCCAGTTCGAGCATTAAAATCTCACTTAAACAGGATCACTTAACTCCTGATCAAAATAGCTTTTTTTAATCACTATTTCGCCGGGACCAAGTCCTCTGGCACCGTTATTGGCAACTTGGAGCCCCTTGTTGAAGGCTCGAGTGACATCTTGACCGCGAAAGCCATCACCCCGGGTATACAGCTTAGAGCCATCGTCATAGGCAGCGTAGCCATCTAGCTTAGGGGTTACTCTAATTTCTATTTCAGATTCAGCGATGCCAAGTTCATTAGCCGCTTTAACCAGCCGATCGGTCCATTTTTTTATTTCTTCAAAAGAATAGGCTTTGTCAGTCGACAGCATTTTCTGTGGCAATTGCACCGTTTTACTTTCAGCTAAAAATTCTGGCTCAACGGATGTTAAATATGAATGTCCTGGCTCCCTCTTTTCCAAGGCAGCGATAAAGCCATCGTATTCACTATCGTTAAAATAAGGATAGCCAGAGCGATACAGTGCATTTGCAACAGTCAATAACTCTACTAACGAGTCGATTGCGAGCTCATCTTCGGCAGATGAGCTAAAAAGGCCAACGATTGTCGATGGCTCTTTTTTTAAACCTTCGACGATCGCTAACTGTTGTTTGTTCAATAGGTTCTCTGGCATAAAATCACTTCTATTTGGTCACTTCCGACATTCAATAGTGGTCGGATCGGCTTTGGGTGCCACTACACGTCAAAGCATATTGTTGAATATCCGCCATCATAAGATCATTTGCTTAATTAATCTCGATTTAACGTCATTTGCCCAGTTGATTGGTTATTAAAAGAGTCAACACAAGATGAGTTCAGCTAGCGATAGCAATTTGGGGAGTGGATTGGTGGTGTTATTTTGATAGAGTACAAATAATTTTGTACTCTATCAAACGGGTATTATTTATTGGCGGTAAGTAAGTTTCGCTCGACGTCTCTAATTCGCTCAACATAATGTTTAGTTAGCTGATTAGTTAAGGTACTACGATTACCATCTAGCACTTGTCCTGAAATTTCTTCAGCGATTTTTGCCGATGCATTTAGCATCAAGTTAAACGTTTCAATGTTACTTTGTTTTTTCGGTAGAGTCATAAACAATGACACCCCGGTGGTGGTAAATTGTTCCATGTTGTCGATGTCGAAAATACCTGGTTTAACCATGTTAGCCAATGAAAATAACACGTCACCGCGGCCATCGCTCGATACGTGGCGATGAAAAATATTCATTTCGCCAAATTTAAAGCCTAGGGTTAATAATATCGGCA
>JABSRS010000433.1 GCA_013214885.1 Gammaproteobacteria bacterium | reverse complement strand
CCAATCGTAGTTTTATTAACAACAATCAGATTCTACTGCTTGATCCATGGGCGGCAGCAAGCCCAATAACTCGAGGTGACGACAAAGAAAATTGGATTTTTAGGTTGTCAATTGATGATGCCAAAGCTGGCTTTACCATTGTTAACTCAGCGCTAAAAGAGGGTTATAAAAAGCCATATTTATTGCTGGAAAAAACCGGTTGGGGTAAGGCCAATAATAAAACTATGGTAAAGGCACTAAAAGCGCAGGGCGTTGAGCCCGTTGGCATCGCTTGGTTCAATTGGGGATTGGGGATCCACGAGGCAAAAATTAAACTTCGCAACATTAAAAATTCTGGGGCTGATGTTATTTTCCTGGTCGCAAATGCTGCCGAAGGAAAAACCTATGCCGATGCGATTATAGCATTAGAGCCTCAAGTTAGGTTACCCATTCGAAGTCATTGGGGGATTACTGGCGGTGATTTTGCTCAACATATTGATGATCTCTTAAAGGCCGAGCACCATCTGCAATTTATCCAAACAAAATTTTCATTTATTTCCAAGCCCCAACCTCAGTTGGCGATTGAAGTATTAAATCTGGCCAAATCTCTGTTTCCCGAGATCAAAACAGGGTCCGATATTACCGCGCAAACTGGGTTTATTCATGCTTATGATTTAACAAAGATTTTTCTTAGTGCAATTGAGCAGGTGCAACTAACAGGTAATGTGAAAATCGATCGACGGGCAATTCATCAAGCACTTGAGAATTTAAATGGCGAAGTGAAAGGATTAATTAAAACCTACAAAAGACCATTTTCAGCAGTTAGTCCAAGTAATCCAGACGGTCATGAAGCATTGTCTTTATCCGACTTCTTAATGGGTTACTATGGTATCAATAATGATGTAATTCTTATTAACTGATCCCGATTAACCAGTTGTTATTACAGGCAGTAATTTGAAAAAAATAAATATTTCCTATGCGCTAGCTCGATTTGTGTTTATTAGCTTAATGATCCTTGGCACGCTCAGCACTGTGCTGGTGGTTAGTCGTGTTATTGAGTCAATGAAAAGGCAGCAAGAGCAGCTCATTGAAGGTGAAATCAACACCATTAGCGATACATTTTCACTGTTTTTAAATCAACATTTAGCGGTGCTAAAAGATCAGGCATCACAGCCTGTTATGGTGCAAACATTAATGCAGCCCGAGGAAAACCGTGGGATTATTATTGATCACCTCGCATCGCTAACGATGTTGGGGCAAAAGTATCAACAGGGTTTACTGGATTTTTCGGGTGATATTATCCATTTGACCAAGCCCGAGTTAACAGGGGGGTGGCAACAACAGCAGTGGATTAACAAAATATTAAAGGGTGATTTAAATCAGCACATTTCAGTGGAAAAAATAGCGGATGACTATTATTGGCTACTCGCGATCGGGATTAAATATAACGGTCAAATCGAAGGGGTTATTATTACTTTTATTCCAATTGCTGATATTACCAAGCATTTAAGTTTTTCCAACTATTCGAATAACCTCAGCTTAAGCATCATTAAAGACCACCAAGTTTTGTTGAATGTTGGGGAGCTAAAGCAAGGCAGAAAACATCAGATTCAATGGCCTGATATCGCAATAACGTTGCAATTTAGTGTCAATGAGTCAGCTATCGACCAAGATGTTTATAAAATAGGATTGGAGTTAAGCATGCTGATCCTATTCTCAATCATTGTTTCCACCGCCATTGCTTATTTGTATGGTAGTAAGCTATTTGTCACACCTTTAAAATTATTGTCACAGGCAACGGGGAGTTTATCGCGGGATAGTAAATTTCATAATTTAAATGAACAGCTGGAAATTTCAGAGTTTGCAGAGTTATTTCATAATTTTAATACCATGGCCAAACAAGTTAAACATCGAGAAACTGATTTGCGTGAGAGTTTCGAGGAGCTATCTAAAGTTCATGAAGAGCTGAGGTTGAGCCAGGCTCAAGTATTACAATCGGAAAAACTGGCAAGCTTAGGTGTGCTCTCGGCAGGGGTCGCTCATGAAATTAATAACCCAATCTCATATATTAAAAGTAATCTTGAGGTGCTCGATGAATATGTTGAACAAATTAGGCTTTTTATCAATGGCCTAATAAGTGAGATTCCGTTTGAACAACAGACATTTGATCAACTAGCTGAAAAGTATGACATTAACTACATTTTAAATGATATCGCCCAGTTAACGTCCTCGGGAATTGAGGGGGTTGTTCGGGTTTCGACCATAGTGCAAGGACTTAAAACCTTTGCCAGAAAAGATTTAAACCAGTCAGAATTAATTGATATTAATGAGGGGATAGAGGCAACATTACTGGTTGTAGCTAATGAACTAAAGTATGTCGCTGAAATAGATTTAAGCTTGGGCGATTTGCCAAAAACAGTAGGCTATCCAGGGCAAATTAATCAGGTTATTCTTAATTTACTGGTTAATGCCAGTCAGTCAATTAGCAGTCATGGCACAATATCAATTCGAAGTTTTGTTAAAGATCAGCAGATTGTAGTTGAGGTAGAAGATACTGGTCACGGGATTGAACCTGATCAGTTAGATCAAATTTTCACCCCATTTTATACCACCAAAGCCCCAGG
>JABSRS010000432.1 GCA_013214885.1 Gammaproteobacteria bacterium | reverse complement strand
CTATTTTGTAGCGAGGAAAAACGAATTAGAACAAGGCGTTTATTTTCATATCTAGTTGTTCTAAATATGAAATAAACCACACCGTTATCATTTGTTTTAACCGTGAAAAATGATCACCTTTTTAGTGGAATTGGTATTATTTAACACTCAACAATGTTAACCGCTAAACCACCGCGAGAAGTTTCTTTGTATTTGGTTTTCATGTCATTACCTGTTTCCCACATGGTTTTAATCACCTTATCAAGTGACACCTTGTGATTACCGTCGCCACGTAATGCCAGTCTTGAGGCATTAATCGCTTTAATGGCACCCATGGCATTGCGTTCGATACATGGTACTTGAACCAAGCCACCTACTGGATCACAGGTAAGTCCTAAATTGTGTTCCATGCCAATTTCAGCCGCATTCTCAACATGATCGACTGTGCCACCCATGATATCTGTTAACGCGCCAGCAGCCATTGAACAGGCTACACCCACTTCACCCTGACAACCCACTTCGGCACCAGAAATTGACGCGTTTTTCTTATATAAAATACCAATCGCGGCAGCTGCGAGTAGATAACGTACCGCAATGTCATCAGTCACTGGCTCAACAAACTTATCGTAATAACACAATACCGCTGGAATTATTCCAGCAGCACCATTAGTTGGGGCTGTCACGACTTGACCGCCAGCGGCATTTTCTTCGTTAACCGCCATTGCAAACAAATTGACCCAATCCATTGCGGTTAATGGATCGGCTGAGTTATTACCTTCAGCCTTTAACTGTCGTAGTAATGAGGGGGCTCTGCGGCGAAGTTTTAAGCCGCCAGCTAATATACCTTCCTTGCGACAACCACGATCAACACTGCGTTGCATGCCAAATTTTAGCTAATTTTTCTGATACTTCAGCTTCACTGCACAGCTGTTTTTCGTTTTCCATCATCAAGGTTGAAATGCTATAACCGAGTTCTTTGCACAAACCAATCAGCTCTGATCCACTGTTAAATGGATGCTTAGAGGTGTCTTTTGGGTTGATTTTAACATTTTTAAGTTCATCTTCATCAACAATGAAGCCGCCACCAATTGAGTAATACACCTTACTTAACAGTAACTCATCACCATTATATGCTTTAAGTTCCATCGCGTTCGAGTGGGCAGGTAGGGTCTTGCGACGATGGAATATAATCGCGTTTTGACGTGGAAACTTGGTGTCATACTGGCCAAGTAACATTAATCGTTGACTGGTATCTACTTTGGCTAAAAAGTCGTCGATAATATCAGGATCGATAGAGTCAGGCTCATAACCACCGAGCCCTAAAATGACCGCTTTACCAGTTCCGTGGCCAATGCCCGTTTGACCCAAAGATCCAAAAAGCTCGGTCTTAACATGACTTACTTGGTCAACTATTTTTTGTTGTTTTAATAATTGAGTAAACAAAAAAGCCGCTTTCATCGGACCAACCGTATGAGAGCTCGATGGCCCAATGCCGATACTAAACATGTCAAATACACTAATCATAATATTTCTCTTTAAACACTTGATATCATTCGTTACCCCAATGGTACACTATTGACCATTACCACCCAATCAGACCTGTTAAATATATGACTGGGTTAACAAATTATTAAATAAAGGAGCCTAATCGTGGGGCCATTGATGTTAGATGTGCGTGAACATACGCTAAGCGATCAAGAACGACTACAACTTGCTGATCCGCTAGTGGGTGGGTTAATCCTATTTAGCCGTAACTTTAAGGATTTAGACCAGCTTAAAGCATTGATTAGTAGTATTAGGTCAATTACTGGCAACGAGTTTATTATTGCAGTAGATCATGAAGGTGGGCGAGTTCAACGTTTTAAGCATGGTTTTACTCATATTCCAGCGATGGCAAAAATTATCGGCTACGCCAAAGGTGATACCCAATTAGCGCAACAATATGCGGTAGAACTTGGCTGGTTAATGGCGATCGAATTGCTGATGATTGATATTGATATTAGCTTTGCGCCTGTGCTCGATTTAGATATTTGTTCTAATGTGATTGGCGATCGAGCTTTCTCTGATGATCCCAAGTTAGTTGAAGTGCTAGCGGCAAGCTTTATCCAAGGCATGAGCGAAGCGGGTATGCAATGTACAGGAAAACACTTTCCTGGCCACGGTAGCGTTGTTGCCGATTCTCATATTGCAATTCCGGTTGATGATCGCCCAAGAGCGGCAATCGAAAATTTAGACTTGTCTGTTTTTACGACCTTACTTAGCCAAAATAAACTAGACGCATTAATGCCAGCCCATGTGATTTATCCAGCATTTGATGATAAACCAGCGGGTTTTTCTCCGTTTTGGATTAAAGAAATATTACGGGATACCTTACGTTTTAATGGCGTAATATTTAGCGATGATTTAGGCATGGCAGGGGCGTCTGTTGCTGGCGGTTTTGATCAACGCACCAGGGCAGCCTTATCGGCAGGTTGTGACATGGTATTGGTCTGTAATAATCCACAAGGCACCATTGAAGTGTTGAATTACTTGCAGCACAACTACGTCACTTTAGTTGCACAAGATGAACGTGAAAAATCAGTGGCAAGGTTAGATAACATGTTACCAACGTCTGCAATTTTGGAGCAACCGTTGGCACAAAATAAACGCTGGCTACAAGCGGTCAACCTTGCAAGCTTGATGCACTAACCATAAAAAAGGGTAGTCATATTGACTACCCTTTTTTTATTGAGTTGAACTTAACTGTTGATTCGAGTGACATCAACATAGAGTTTTAAGCGCTGTCCTGGTTGCAAATATTTTTTCTTGTTCAGCGAATTCCAGCGAATGACATCAGTCATTTTTAAGCTGAATTTTTGGGCAATTCTGGCAATGGAATCGCCGCTGCGAACCT
>JABSRS010000431.1 GCA_013214885.1 Gammaproteobacteria bacterium | reverse complement strand
AAAGCTTGGCTATGTTCACTTTAACTGATGCTAGTACAATATTTAATGAAAGTGTTGGTATTTGATAAAGCAAGTTTGAGCTGCATGGATGCAGCTCAAGAGCCCCCATGGATGGGTTTACGGCGACTTGCTGTTCAAGTGGCAACACTTTAGTACTACAGAGTCAATGAGCCTAGAAGAAACCCAATGGACTGGTCGAATAACTGACCAATAAGTTTTTGGTTTGTTGATAATGACCGAGCATCATTTTATGCGTTTCACGGCCAATCCCAGATTTTTTATAACCACCAAAAGCAGCATGTGCTGGATATAAGTGATAACAATTGGTCCATACCCTGCCCGCTTGAATCCCTCGGCCCATGCGATAAGCCATATTACTATCGCGAGTCCAAACGCCAGCACCTAAGCCATAAGCGGTATCATTAGCAATAGCTAGTGCTTCGGCCTCATCTTTAAAGGTGGTCACTGCAATAACGGGTCCAAAAATTTCTTCTTGGAAGATTCGCATCGAATTATCGCCCTGCAAAATGGTTGGCTCAATATAAAATCCTGTGTCGAGCTCTCCACCCAACACTTCTTTATCGCCACCAGTTAAGACTTTGGCGCCCTCTTCGCGACCAATGCTTAAGTAACTCATGATCTTATCAAATTGAGCTTTTGATGCCTGCGCACCAACCATCGTTGAAACATCTAGTGGATTGCCGCGAATGATTTTATTGGCCTTGGCAATCACGATTTTCATAAAGTCATCGAAAATGTCTTCTTGAATTAATGCCCGTGACGGACTGGTACAGACTTCACCCTGATTAAAGAAGCCGAGGACAAAACCTTCGGCACATTTTTCAAGATAATCGTCTTCATGATTCATGATATCGCTAAAGAAAATATTGGGCGACTTGCCACCGAGTTCAACCGTTGAAGGGATTAGATTTTCAGCAGCACATTTTAAAATATGCTGACCCACTGGCGTCGAACCTGTAAATGCAATTTTAGCGATTCGTTTACTGGTAGCAAGTGCTTCACCAGCTTCTTTGCCAAAGCCATTGACGATATTGAGCACGCCATCGGGTAACAAGTGACCAATCAGTTCAGCAAACACCAAAATGCTGGCAGGGGTTTGTTCTGCGGGTTTTAACACCACGCAATTACCAGCAGCTAGTGCAGGAGCAAGTTTCCATGCCGCCATCAGCAGCGGGAAATTCCACGGGATTATTTGACCAACCACCCCTAGTGGCTCATGAAAATGATAAGCAACGGTGTCATTGTCAATTTGAGAAAGCGAGCCTTCTTGCGCTCGAATACAACCTGCGTAGTAACGGAAATGATCGACACATAAAGGAATATCAGCGGCTAACGTTTCACGGACGGCTTTACCATTGTCCCAAGTTTCAGCCACGGCTAAGGCTTCAAGATTTGCCTCAATAACATCAGCAATTTTTAATAAAATATTTGAACGTTCAGTAACAGATGTTTTGCCCCATGCATCTTTTGCAGCATCGGCGGCATCAA
The DNA here is from genome assembly GCA_013214885.1 of Gammaproteobacteria bacterium. GTDB lineage: Bacteria > Pseudomonadota > Gammaproteobacteria > Enterobacterales > Psychrobiaceae > Psychrobium. Next base: position 1,365 of record JABSRS010000431.1, on the reverse strand, counting down.
TGGCCAAATTAATATCATGCTCGGTCGAGCGAGGGATTTCACAGAAGGCTTCACCGTTAACAGGGCTAGTATTGGTGAAATATCCGCCCTGAACTGGTGGAACCCATTTTCCGCCAATAAAATTATCGTAACGTGGTTTGAATGTAACTACAGCGCCTTCACTTCCAGGTTGTGCATAAATCATAATAGCCTCGATAGATGATTGAAAAATATCCAATTCATCATAGCGGCTTATTAGTTAATAAGTCTATAAATCAAAAGTCTTAGTGACTTTTTGACTATTACTGAGTAATCAGCGATTGCGGGGCTTTAAGCTGATTACGCCATTGGATATAGCCAACAACGGCCAACACGCAATATAATATGAACAAGCCAGCAGTTAAGTTAAACGATTTATTGAGATATAAATAAATCGAGGCGGCATCAATCACCAACCAATATAACCAATTTTCGAGTATTTTTTGAGTCACCATCCAAGTGGTGAAGACACTAAAAACTGTGGTTGTCGCATCTAAGTAGGCAAAATCAGCGTTGGTAAAGTTGGCCATAATATAACCCAATACCAAAGAAATTAAGGCCAAAACCCCAACTACTTTAATATGGGTCGACACATTCCAGCTAACAATGGTGGCCGGCGGCGTTGCCCCAGACAATAACCCACTGTCGGTGGTGCTGCGCCACATTCGCCAACCGTACAATGCCATGATTAAGTAATAAGCATTGAGCAAGGACTCCATCAATAGTGATACATTCCAAAAAAGTACGGTATATATCAGAGTGCTGATAAACGCCGCAGGCCAGCACCATGAATTTTGACGCATTGCCAGCACCAAATATACAATCGCGAGTACCACGGCGACTAGCTCCCAAGGAGAGCTAGCAAGCAGTTCATTGATTATTGAGTTAACAAAATCTAACACAAATAAAACCTTTTACGCTGTTGGGGCTAAATCAGCATTAATAAACTTAACCACAAAAATCATGGTGCCAAATTGCTCGAAAGACTGCTTCATCTCCTGGGTCAGCAATGCCATCACCACATCATATTCACCAAAAATCTGCGTGCTCATGGTGTTACAACTACTCGTGACATCACCATTGGCACAAAGACGACTGATAACATCTTTAATGGGCTCAATATACTGCTCGTTTAAAGGATAGTTGCTAATTTCAATCGATAACTGCATTACCAATTAACCTCTAAGCTTAAGTTAAGCGTCGCCGGGGCACCAAACTGAATATAATTATGCAACTGGTAATCATCACGGGGATCGTTTGGAAAATAAAAGCCTCTTACTGCATAATCTTTATCAAACACATTATTAGCTGCTAGATTAACACGCCAATTAAGAGCTTGATAACCCG
>JABSRS010000430.1 GCA_013214885.1 Gammaproteobacteria bacterium | reverse complement strand
TTTGCAATCAGGAGACGGCGAGGTTAATCCGACCGCAAAAAACAAAGTTACCGTGCATTACCACGGAACGCTGCTCAACGGCGAAGTGTTTGATAGCTCGGTGTTGCGTAATGAAACAATATCATTTGGTCTCAATCAAGTGATCAAAGGTTGGACCGAAGGTGTTCAATTGATGGTTGTTGGAGATAAGTACCGGTTCTTTATTCCAAGTGAATTAGCTTACGGTGAGCGAAGTGCTGGAAAGATCCCACCAGGTTCTACTTTAATTTTTGAAGTTGAATTATTCGCGATTAATTAATCGAAACTAGCTGCTGGTTCTCGCTAATCCGCAGCTAGCTTTTAGCAAAAGCCTTTACTACCCCCTTGGCGAGGCTAATTATTCAGCAGTTAGCTTTCAAATAAGCAAATAAATCCCCTCCAAAATCCCAGATTAATTTACGCCTGTCACCGTGTTAAATAATTGTTATAAAACGCAAATGTTTTTATATTCTCCTTAATTATTGATTGACACTCCCTTCGTATGGTGTGTTTTAGGTCACAATTTGTAAATTGCCTTATTGCGTTAGTGTAACAATTGATTAACAATCACTTTTATTGACTCATCATTAAAAGCATTTGTAGGATTGTTTATGACTTCTAAATTTATCAAAAAATCAAAATTAAATAATTTAATTAAGTTAAGCATGGTGGCGACATTGGGTAGTTCGTACTCAATTGCAGTTACGGCCACAGAACAAGGTATTAATAGCCAGGATGTCGAACAAATTAGTGTCATAGGTACTAGGCGCGCTGCTCGTGTCGATACTGATACGCCAGTGCCTGTAGATATTATACCAATGGATAAAATTGCAGGAAAATCGGGGCAGTTAGATATCGGTCAATTGCTGAACTTTGCCGCCCCCTCTTTTAACTCTAATCGTCAAGCCGGCTCAGATGGTAGTGATCACATTGATGCTGCATCATTACGTGGCTTAGGACCTGATCAAGTATTAGTTCTTATCAATGGTAAACGTCGTCATACTTCATCACTTATCAATGTCTTTGGTTCTCGTGCCCGTGGCACTGTTGGCACCGATTTAAATACCATTCCTGTGATTGCAATTAAACGGATTGAGATTTTACGGGATGGTGCCGCAGCGCAGTACGGTTCAGATGCGATTGCCGGAGTTATTAATATCGTACTTAAAGACAAAACAGGTTTAGACTTTGTTATGTCGACGGGACAATATACTGAAGGCGATGGTCAAAGTAACCAAATTGCCGCTAATTACGGGGTTGAGTTTGGTGATGATGGCTCGTTCATTAATCTGTCTGGAGAGTATACTTCCCGCGATAAAACTAACCGTGCACCCGAAGGGGATCGTCGAACAATCGGTGACAGTGATGTTGAAAACGCCTCATTGATGTTAAATACCGAAGTGGTGTTAAATGACGACACTGTGTTATACGGTTTTGCTGGTTTAAATAGTCGTGAGGGTGTTGCTGGTGCTTGGTTCCGTAGTGCCGATGATGACCGTAACGTTGCTGAAATTTACCCAACAGGTTTTGTGCCCAGCATTGCCAGTGACATCATGGATAAATCATTAACCGTCGGGCTTCGGAGCAAGATGGGCGAATGGGATGTCGATATTAGTAATACCTATGGCACCAACAAGATGATGTATTTTATTAGTAATACCTTGAATGCTTCGTTAGGGGTTAATTCGCCAACCAGTTTTGATGCCGGTGGTTTTTCTTTTACCCAAAACACTACTAATATCGATATTACCCAATATTTTGATAATTTCGAAAGCATTGAGGGAATTAACATTGCAGGTGGCTTCGAATATCGCAATGAAAATTATCAAATATTTTCTGGCGAAGAAGGATCATATAAAAACTATGGTCTAATCGAATATTATGACAAAGATCTCGGTGAAATGGTCAAGGTAGATTTGTTAAGCAAAGCGGGGGGCTCTCAAGGGTTCCCAGGTTTTCAGCCATCGAATGAACTCGATCGTAGTCGCAGTAACATTTCTGCATATGTCGACTTTGAAGGGCAGATAACGGATGATTTCTTAGCAACAACCGCATTTCGGGGTGAACACTACAGCGATTTTGGAACTACCTTTAATGGCAAAGTTTCATTTGCTTATTCGGGTGTTGAAGACATTGTATTTCGCGGCTCAGCTAGTACAGGCTTTCGTGCACCATCGCTACAACAACGTTACTACAACCAAGTGATCACAAATTTTGTGAAAGGTGAAGCAGTAGATGTTGTTTATGAAGCGAATGACGGTAAGCTAACCAAGGCCTTAGGGATCCCTGATCTTAAAGAAGAAAAGTCAGTAAACATGTCATTAGGGATGACTGCGACCTTTGATGCGGTGACAGTGTCTGTTGATGCCTATCAGATTAAGATTGAAGATAAAGTCGTATTAACGGGTCAATTTGGTCCCGATGGTGGCGAAGTCGGTGATATTCTCAATGATCTTAATGTTGGATTAGCACAATTTTTCACTAATGCTATCGATACCAAGACGATTGGACTCGATTTAACAGTCAGTCACGAAATGGACTTAGGCGAGGGTAGCCTTAAAACATTCTTATCGGCTAACTATAACAAAACTGAGATTGATGGTGGTGTCCAAACCGCAGGTTTATTACAAGGTAAAGAAGATATTTACTTTGATGCTCGTGAACGGTACTTTCTGGAAGGTGGTGCGCCGAAAACAAAATTTGCACTATCGTTCGATTATGAATTAGAAAAATTTAGCGCAAACTTACGGACTACTTACTTTGGTGAAGTCGAATTAGGGACTTGGTCATCGGCGGGTCTTGCGTTTGATACAACGTTAACAGGTGATCTGGTCCAAACTTACGATGCCAAATTCTCTACCGATATAA
>JABSRS010000429.1 GCA_013214885.1 Gammaproteobacteria bacterium | reverse complement strand
ATGCAGATAATTAGGCAGTTTGTCGACGATCAATAGATTTACAGTATTGACGAGTGCTTTCTCTATTTTAAAAATTATCAGCACGTTATCGACGACTTTACCAGCTATGGCTGAACAATCCGCCGCACTGTTTATCGCCAAACGCGGCTCCCTGTCTGTGTTGGTTTTGCCGCCACACCAACTCTGGCCAAAGCTGCCAATCATATTGCGAAGCACTCAAGCAAATATTCAGGGGTTGCGGTGATTGATAATGAACAGGCTAGAAAGCAAATATTATCGGCGATGCAGGTTAATCAAGTGTGGGGAATCGGTAAAAAAACCGCCGCTAAGTTAAATGCCAATAATATCTACAATGCCCTAGAACTCGCTAATTTATCGGCGGTGCAAGTAAAACAAAACTTTAGTATCGATATCGAAAAGACGGTCCGTGAATTAAATGGTCAACACTGTATTGACTGGGATCAGGTCAGGCAACCCAAGCAGCAAATATATTCAACGCGCAGCTTCGGACAGCGTATTTTTGACAAAAGCTTGTTACGCCAAGCCCTATCAACACACACCGCCACCGTGGCTAAAAAATTACGCCAACAGAAAAGTCTGGCTAACCGAATGATAATTTTCGCAGCCAGCTCGCCTTTTGACAAGCGACCTATTTATCGCAAAAATTTATATCAATTTGTGGTGCCAACCAATGATACCTCGGTGATGCTAAAAGCCATTGACGCGGTAATCGATTCATTATTTGTCAGCAATGTTGCCTACGACAAAGTCGGTGTTGGCTGTATTGAACTTATTGGTGAGGAGTTTTGGCAGCATGACTTATTTGACATTAGCACCGATAACCCCCAATTAATGAAGTGCATCGACACCATTAACCGCCGTTTTGGCCCCAATAGCATCACCAACGCCGCCCAAGGAATAGAGCAACCCTGGCAAATGAATCGCCAGTTTCTTTCTCCAAATTACACCACCAACTGGCAAGCCCTCCCCCACATCAGCTGCGCCCAATAAACTGGGGGCAGCTTCTGAAGGTGCCACGAATACTGCTCAAAATCATGGCACCGATACGCTCTATCCCTTAGATAGGCTGATCTTTTTTCTCTTGAAACCGAGACCCGCTAAACCAAGTCCCAATAACAACAAACTAGTAGGTTCAGGCACTTGCGTAGGTGCTGAGAAATCTGAAATCTTGGTGGTTGCAGATCCTTCGGTTGAATCTGTTGAATTTTGTCTAAAGCCAAAAATATCACCCGCGAACACAGAAAAAGACACGATTCCTGATTGCTCAGTCGATAAATTATCACTGCCAACATCACTGCTGGTCAGTACGATTGTAAAAGGAGCACCTGATAAATCGATACTACCATCCCCAAAACCATCGCCATCGCTGTCTGTTACCGTTTCGGTCCAAATGTTAGCACTATAATCATCGGTAAAGTCAGTAATAATACCGGCATGTGCTCCCCCAATTGATAAACATGCAATTAAACCAATTATTTTTTTCATTATTTTTCCTTTTATTTAGTGGCGGCCAGTAAACCAAGATTTGAACCACATAGGCAACACAATGAATTTAAAGGAATTTAAAGGAATTTAAAGGAATTTTAAAATTAAAAATTATAAACACTTTACGACATGTAAAATAATTGGACACTTGATGTAAATTAAATAGGACAAATATCAACCAGAAATGTAATAAATACACCCGACACCGAGCTACCAACATAGCGATAGAAGAAAGAGCCATACTCTATTGCTCAGGAGTAATTGCTCCCGCCAACAGTGCCTCAGCAATCTTTGGGTTTAGATACGGCGCACCCATTAGCGAAAACGTAGGGGGCTGTCCATTTTTTTTACAGATCACCAGAGGGAACTACACAACACAGGATATATAGGTAGTTGGACCGTTAATTTATCGCTCGGTTGCGAATATATCGACCATGTTCTAAGGTTGAAAAATATTGTTTAAGCTTGGGATGGCTGATAGGTTCCAAAATAACATCAGGCGCTAAGTTTTGTTCGGCCACATAGGTTGAATGTGAAGCTTCATCAACTAACACACTATACCAAGGCATATTTTTTGGAGGTCGAGATTTCGCCACTTGTTCATACCAATCATCAGTCAGTTGAAAGTTCTGATCTGCATCGACAATAACGCCACGATAACCGAAAAGTCGGTGTTGAATTAAATCGCCAACAGAAAATTTTGCATTTGTTATGTGTATTACAGTGGCCATAAGTTCTTCTCCATGATCAACTCGCTTAATAGAATATAGCTAACCAAACCGTTGCTTCATCTACTGATGTTGCTATCACTCGGTGTTTTTCATGAGCTTTGATATGTAAGTAGTCACCTTGTTTAAGAGTAACCTGAACACCATTACTATATTCAATCACACCGTAACCAGATAATACAATAACCCATTCATTGTCAGTTTGATCGTACCAGCCGATATCAGGAGACGTTTGCCCCTTTGATATTACACGCTCAATTCTAAGCTTATCTGTAATGAGAATATCTTCGAATATCTCATGTGGTATTTCTGATGGGATATTACTAAAAATATTGACCAATAGTTCGCCCCTTAAAATCATATAACACCACATCAAGCGGCCATTTCTAATAGAATAACGGAAAATAATTAGAGCGCGATAGCGAGTTCGAAATTAAAGTCCAGAATCTAAAAATTGGTTATAACCGTCGCTATCTGGTAAAAAATGCTAACACCAAGATTAAAACGGTACACCTCGCACTTTCTGTGTATTTTTTAATCAATGGTTGACTTATATTTCAAATTCTATAGAGTACACCACAGCAAGAAAGAAAGCCTTTTGTTTACGTTCTCCATTTCGTTGTTTTATTAATAATACCGCGCTCTGTAGTTTTTAA
>JABSRS010000042.1 GCA_013214885.1 Gammaproteobacteria bacterium | reverse complement strand
GGGGATTTTTGGGGAAGTCAAGTCATTTTCGCTTCCTCCTTCATCAATTGGAGGCAAAAAGTGGCGAAGGATTTCAAAAAACGTCACTAAATGTTTTTGATATTCGATCCCATAAATCAGGAGTTCCATTTGATTCTTTTGAAACGACTATTTATGACCATTTTGTTTATTGCTAGCATCACGCAAGCAATGGCTGGTGCTGTCATGCCGTATCAAATGAAGATGGCAATGAATCAATCTAGTGTCAGTGCTCCTGAGCACGACATGGCTGTAGCAAGCATGAGCATGGTCGCAATGACTGATGTCGACTCTGAGGCAATGAACAATTGTCATCAAGAGCATGATTGTTGTTCTGGAATTTGTTCGTTTAACTTTATCTCTAATATTGTTATTTTTCATGGCGTTCAGCCTGTATCCCCGATAAAACAAGATATTGAAAATGATGTCATTGCCACCACATCAACCCTTTATCGTCCTCCAATACTCGGCTAGCACTTAATCGATCTATTATTAGATCGTTAATTTCTGTTAGACGGGGCAAAAGCTCCTAAAATTCTATTTGATTGTGTGGAGCACATCATGGTTATATCCCTAGTTAAAGCGACTAAAGTCGCTGTTATTTCATTAGTTTCTTTTAGCCTGTTTGCCTGTAATGGCGAAAACGAAGCAACATCATCTGAGCTGACACTAAGTCAAGCAACCACTTTGTTGAGCGTGTATAAAAGCGAACAATGTGGTTGCTGTAAAGATTGGATCAGCCACGTTAAAGAACACGGTTTTAAAACCACTGTTGATCACCCTAGTGATTTATATGCGCTAAAAGAGCGTTTGGGCATCGGACGAAATTATCAGTCTTGCCATACCGCAGTAACCCAAGACGGCCTAGTATTTGAAGGACATGTGCCAGCAAAATATATTAAGCAGTTTATGGCCAATGCGCCACAAGGCGCGCTTGGTTTGTCGGTACCAGGCATGGTTGTCGGTTCTCCTGGGATGGAGGTTGATGATAAGTTTAGAGCCTATAAGATTATTCAACTTAATCGCGATGGCTCAACATCTCTTTATGCCAGCATCGATTCATATCAACAACAATTTTAAGGTGTCATGATGCCAAAATTTAATTACCTGTTAATCGCGATGCTATTAACGCCAATATTAGGTGTTAATGCGCAATCTTTGTCGATTGAAAAAGCGACCATGGCGGCGATCGCCAATGATCCTTGGTTAGCTGGCAATCGCCATAATCAAGCGGCGTTGGTTGCGCAAAGTGCAGCGGCTAATGTCGAAGTTGATCCAGTGATTTCAATCAGTTTGCTTAATATGCCGATCGATAGTTTTTCCTTTGGTCAAGAAGGAATGACCCAGTTAAAACTCGGAATTTCACAGCAGTTTGCTCGTGGTGATCTGTTAGCGCTCAAGAGTCAAAAAATACTGGTAACTAGTGAGCAGTTTCCGCTGCTGCGGCTTAATCGCCAAGCGCAGCTTAAAGCTAATATTTCAGAGTTATGGCTGCGGGTTTATCAAATTGATCGCTCGATCGCTTTGATTAATAACGATCGTCCCTTGTTTGAGCAATTGGTTGATATTGCCGAGTCGAGTTATTCATCGACTTTGGGTAAAACCCGTCAGCAAGATGTGATCCGAGCGCAACTCGAATTACTTCGTCTTGATGATCGCTTAACTAAATTAAGCCAGCAAAAAGCTAAATTCTTACGTCTAATGGGGCAGTGGGTACCGCTAAATTTGCTAGATTTACCATTAGAAAATACCTTACCGCCAATGAATTGGCCAACTATTGTGTTTAAAGCCCAACCGTTGGCTCAAGCTTTTGCCCAGCACCCAAGTGTCACCGCGATTGAACGGAAGATTGCATCTCAGGTTATCGGGGTCGATGTTGCTAAGCAAAGCTACAAACCGAAGTGGGGAGTCAATGCCAGTTATGGTTACCGCTCCGACATGCCAAATAATACCAGCCGTGCTGATTTGTTTTCAGTCGGAGTGAGTTTCGACCTGCCGTTGTTGGGCACGGAAAAGCAAGATCAGGGGGTTAACGCCGCTCGGTCTAAAGTTGAGGCGGTTAAGACTGACAAGTTATTAATGTTGAAGATAATGATTGCCAAAGCGCAGTCATTAAACGCTCAGTTTAAGCAGTCTAAAATCAGACATCAGCTTTATACCTCACAGTTATTGCCACAGACTCATCAGCAAGCCGAGGCTTCTCTAAATGCTTATGCCAATGACAGTGGTGATTTTGCCGAAGTGATGCGCGCGCGGATCACCGAGCTTAATACGGCAATTGAGTTATTAAATATTGAGATTGAACAACGAATTTTACAAGCCCAGGTTAATTATTATTTCACTGACTCACGGGTTAAGGATTAAATCATGAATAAAGCATTATCAGCAATTACCTTGCTTATTATCGGCGCGGCAGCTGGCGCGATTGGTTACTCTCAACTGATGCCATCGATGAGCAATCAAATGAGTGCGACCGCTGAAAAACAGCCGATGTATTGGGTTGCACCGATGGATGCCAATTATCGTCGCGATAAAGCAGGCAAGTCGCCAATGGGCATGGATTTAATTGCTGTCTATGATGACGGTGCTAACGACAGTCCTGGTACGATTAAGATTTCGCCAAATGTTATTAATAATCTTGGCGTTCGTAGTGCCAAGGTGACCATGGATAACTTTAGTGATCGCATTAATACCGTTGGTTACATTGGATACGATGAAGATAAACTGGTTCATATTCACCCACGAGTAGAAGGATGGCTCGATAAGCTTTATATCAAAAACAAAGGAGCACAAGTCAAAAAAGGCAAGCCACTTTATGATATTTATTCACCCGCATTAGTCAATGCCCAAGAAGAGTTGGTACTGGCATTAGATCGTAAAAATAAACGCTTAATCCGCGCGGCTAAAGGTCGTTTAAAAGCACTATTGGTACCACAGCAAGCCATAGATAAATTAGTTAAAAGCCGCCAAGTACAGCAAAATGTCACCATTTTCGCGCCGCAATCTGGGGTAATCGATAATCTGTCGGTCCGTGAGGGGTTCTTTGTAAAACCAGGCACTTCATTAATGTCGATTGGCTCGCTAGATGATGTTTGGGTCAATGCCCAAGTGTTTGAACGTCAGTCGGCATTGGTAAACGTTGGTGACAAAGTCACCATGACCTTAGATTATTTACCAGGTCGTAGTTGGCAGGGCGAAGTTGATTATATTTATCCAACCCTGGATGCTAAAACTCGGACTGTCCAATTGAGATTACGTTTTGCCAATCCCGATTATATGCTTAAGCCAAACATGTACGCTCAAGTCGCTATCGATAGTATTAGCACTGATGATGTATTGATTGTGCCACGCGAAGCCGTGATCCGCACGGGCAACTCTAATCGGGTAGTGATGTCATTAGGTGAAGGTAAATTCAAGTCAGTTAAGATTAAAACTGGTCGCAGTAATGCCACGCAAATGGAAGTGATAGAAGGATTGGCACTGGGTGATCTCGTGGTGACCTCGGCGCAATTTTTACTGGATTCTGAATCGAGTGTTAGTTCTGACTTTATTCGAATGGATCATCAAAGTGGCCCGCAGCAAGTGATGGCGCAAAGTGTTTGGACCACAGGTGTGGTTGAGTCAGTAATGAAAAACCATCGCATGGTGACGTTGACCCACCCACCGATTGCCGAGTGGGATTGGCCTGAAATGACGATGGACTTTATTGTTGCCCAAGACGTAGATATCGATTTGTTAGCTGCTGGTGGTGAATATGAGCTTGAGCTAAGCCAAGGTGATAACAACCAATACCTTATTACGGGGATTAAAACCGCTGGTGGGGTTGATCACAGCAAGATGGCGATGAGTTCGAGTGAACAACCTGCTGCAGTGCAATCTGTGTGGACCACTGGCGTGATTGAGTCATTAATGGTTGATCATCGCATGGCAACGATTACCCACCCAGCGATTGAACAATGGCAATGGCCCCCTATGACGATGGACTTTACCATTGGTAAGCAGGTTGATATGTCTTTATTGACGGAAGGATTGTCACTGCATCTTGAAATTACCAAAGCGCAAGGTAAATACATTATCTCTAATATCCATATTGAGCAGTAAGGGGGACTAACATGATTGCATCTATCATTCGCTGGTCTGTCTATAATCGATTTTTTATCGTATTGGCTAGCATATTATTAGTCGGTGTTGGGCTGTATTCACTTAAAAATACCCCCGTCGATGCCTTACCTGATCTGTCAGATGTTCAGGTTATTATTAAAACCAGTTATCCAGGCCAAGCACCTCAAGTGGTCGAGGATCAGGTTACTTATCCACTAACTACCGCGATGTTATCGGTACCTGGTGCTGAAACCGTTCGTGGTTTCTCATTCTTTGGTGACTCTTACGTCTATGTTATTTTTGATGAAGATACTGACTTGTATTGGGCGCGTTCTCGAGTCCTTGAATATTTAAGTCAAGTTGCGCCGTCGCTACCAGCTAGTGCTAAACCGCAGCTAGGACCAGATGCCACTGGGGTTGGCTGGGTCTATATCTATGCCTTGGTTGATCGAACTGGCCAGCATGATATTAGCCAGCTCCGTAGTCTGCAGGACTTCTTTTTAAAGTTTGAATTGCAGACGGTTAAAGGGGTATCAGAAGTAAGTACCCTTGGTGGCATGGTTAAACAGTATCAAGTACGGGTTGATCCCGACAAGCTTCGCGCCTTTGGTATTCCGCTGGCAATGATTAATACCGCGATTAAGCGGGGTAACCAGGAAATTGGTGCCTCGGTGGTCGAAATGGCTGAAGCTGAATATATGGTCCGCGCCACGGGTTATATTCAAAATGAAACTGATTTAGGTAATATCCCGCTAGGGGTGAGTGACAACGGCGTGCCATTGTTGCTTAAAGATGTTGCTGATATTGGGGTCGGTCCACAAATGCGCCGTGGTATTGCCGAGCTAAACGGTGAAGGTGAAACGGTTGGCGGCATTGTGGTGATGCGCTTTGGTGAAAATGCTCAGCAAACGATTAATGGCGTTAAAGAAAAGCTCGAAAAGCTCAAGAAGGGTCTACCTGACGGCGTTGAAGTGGTGACGGTTTACGACCGTAGTGGCTTGATTGATCGCGCGGTTGAAAACTTATGGGTTAAGTTACTCGAAGAGTTCTTAGTGGTTGCCTTGGTGTGTGTGTTGTTTTTATTCCACGTGCGCTCGTCATTGGTGGCCATTGTGAGTTTGCCAGTTGGTATTTTAACTGCATTTACCGTGATGCACTTCCAAGGTCTAAACGCCAACATCATGTCATTGGGAGGTATTGCCATTGCAATCGGTGCGATGATTGATGGCGCGATTGTAATGATCGAAAACATGCATAAACACATGGAAAAAACGCCGTTAACTGACGAAAACCGTTGGGAAATAGTGATCAAATCAGCGACAGAAGTTGGTCCTGCATTGTTCTTTAGTTTAATGATTATTACGGTTAGTTTTGTGCCAGTGTTTACCCTTGAAGCGCAAGAAGGGCGGATGTTCTCGCCGTTAGCCTTCACTAAGACCTACGCGATGGCAGCCTCTGCAGCGTTAGCAATAACCTTAGTGCCAGTGTTAATGGGTTACTTTATCCGTGGCAAGGTGCTTGCCGAGCATAAAAACCCGATTAATCGCGTATTAACTGCTGGCTACGTGCCATTGTTAAAGAAAGTCCTAAGCTATCCTAAGACTACTTTAGGTCTCGCTTTAGTGGTGCTAGCCATTGGTTTGTGGCCACTCGATAAGATCGGTAGCGAATTCATTCCGCCGCTCGATGAGGGCGACATTATGTATATGCCGACCACTTATCCTGGGATCTCAATTGGTAAAGCGCGTGAGCTATTACAGCAAACCGATAAACTGATTTATTCGGTCCCTGAAGTGCTGTCCGTGTTAGGTAAGATTGCTCGTGCTGATACCGCCACCGATTCTGCACCGTTAACGATGATCGAATCATTCATTCAATTAAAACCTCAAGATCAATGGCGTCAAGGTTCTACCACTGAAAGTATCAAGCAAGAACTCGATGCTTTAGTGAAATTACCCGGCGTGACCAATGCTTGGGTCATGCCAATTAAGACCCGTATTGATATGTTAGCAACGGGGATCAAAACCCCAGTCGGGATTAAGATTGCAGGTCCTGAACTTGGCGTGATTCAAAGTATTGGTCTAGATCTTGAAGTGATCTTAGGTGAAGTGGCTGGTACTGCCTCGGTTTACTCTGAGCGCGTTGCTGGTGGCCGTTATATTAAGGTCGATATTAAGCGCGAAAAAGCCGCACGTTATGGTTTAAATATTGCCGACGTTCAATTGGTGGTTGCGACTGCTATCGGTGGGATGAATATTACGGAAACGGTCGAAGGGCTTGAGCGTTATCCAGTGAATGTTCGTTATCCACAAGATTATCGCGATTCACCAGAAGCCTTGGCATTGTTACCAATAATAACGCCTGCTGGACAGCGTATTTCACTGGGCGATGTTGCCAATATTATTGTTGAAGATGGGCCGCCAGGGATTAAGAGTGAAAATGCTCGACTCAATGGTTGGGTTTATATCGACATTGAAGGCGTTGATATCGGAAGTTATGTCGAGCTTGCTCAGCAGGTAGTAGACAATAAGCTTGAGTTGCCTGCGGGCTATTCTATTACCTGGTCTGGGCAATATGAATACATGGAACGTGCTAAGGCAAAATTGATCTATGTGGTACCACTAACGCTGGCCATTATCATCTTCTTGTTGTACTTGAATTTCAGAAGTATTGCCGAAGTGGCGATTATCATGGGTACTTTGCCATTAGCAATGATCGGTAGTATTTGGCTGATGTACCTTGAAGGTTATAATTTCTCGGTCGCTGTAGGGGTTGGCTTTATCGCATTGGCTGGGGTCGCGGTCGAAATAGGCGTGATCATGTTGGTCTACTTAAACCAGGCATATAACGAAATGCTTGAGCAATGCAAAGCGGACAATCGAGAGCCATCGCTGGAGCAAATAAAAGAAGTGGTACTTAAAGGTGCTGGGATGCGAGTTCGTCCCGTGATGATGACAGCAACGGCTATTATCGTTGGTTTGTTACCGATTTTATATGGCACAGGAACTGGATCTGAAGTGATGAGTCGGATTGCTGCACCAATGGTTGGTGGCATGGTCAGTGCGGTTGTACTGACCTTGCTAGTACTGCCTGCTGTGTACCTATTGTGGCGGAGTAGCTCAATAAAAAAGTCACCAAGGCCATTTAGCTTAGTCAAGAGCAGCCGTAAATATCATAAGTGGTTAATGTTATTTGTCGGTGCTCAATTTGCTATTTGGTCTGTTACCGGTGCTTACATGGTTATCGTTAATATTGATTATATTCATGGTGATAGTTTGGTGATTAATCACCAAACTGCCATTGACCCTAATAAGGTTAATTATGCCATGCACGATCTTTATCAACGCTATCCTGACGCCAAAGCGATCAAGCTAGGTAAGTTGATCGCTCAAAATGTTTATCGTTTCAGAGTCGATGGCACTAAAAAGATGATTAACGCCAACACCGGTGAGCTATTTGCTGCGTTGACTGAACAACAGGCGGTTGAAATCGCCCGCTATCACTACAGCGGAGATCATGACGTTGAGCGGGTCGAACTTATTATTAGTGACGGCCCTGCTGAAATAAGCCCGCGTCGATTACCTGCATGGCGGGTCGATTTTGATGCCTTTGGTAGTCCATCAATTTACATTTCATCGGAAAATGGTTTGATGGTCACCAAGCGCCATCAATTCTGGCGCACCTTCGATTTGTTTTTCTCGCTCCATTTGGCTGATTATGATTTCGAAGGCAACCCCAACAATAATTTTTTGTTGTGGTTAACGCTGTTTAGTTTGTTTGCCAGTATTACGGGGATGGTTTTAGTTTATTTTAGGGTCTTTAAGCCCCAACAGGATCAGGTGGCTTAGCGTGATGAAGTATATTAAGTTAATTCATAAATGGGTGGCACTGCTAGTCGGTATTCAGTTAATACTATGGCTAGCGAGTGGGTTGTATTTCAACCTAATGGATCATACTAAAGCGTCAGGGAATACTTATCGTGGTCATGTGATGAAAATGACCGAGGTTGACCTAGCGCGTTTACTAGAGCCGCAGCAAGTGTTGGCTAAGGCTGCTGAAAGTCAGTCGTTGTCGTTAATTCATTTGCTAGGTCAGCCTTATTATTTACTGACCCACCAATCGGGTTTATATAGCAGTTTTAAAGCGAGCCAATCGCTGATTAATGCCTACACCGGTGAAACGGTGTTGATTGGCCAAGCCATGGCTACGCAACTTGCGGCGCAATCTTATACTGGCCCTGGCCAAGTCGTGGCAGCGACCCGCTTGGAACCACCGATTGAAGATTATCCGAAATATCATAATCCGCTATGGCAGATTAATTATAATGATGCGGTTAATACCAGTGTCTATCTGAGCGCTGCCAATGGCCAGTTAATTGGTCACAGTGATGATGATAAACGCTTGGCGGGATTGTTCTTTACCCTCCACTTTATGGACTATTTTAGTCCAGGTAGCTTTAATAATTGGTTGATGATTGCGTTTGCGATTGGTTTTTTATGGCTAGCGATTAGTGGCATTATTTGGACCATTGAGTTACTGATTTCAGGTCAGTATCGACTAACCTTCGGTCGCAAGTTTGCTGCGGTTGAGGTGATTAACCAGTCACATGATCGCGACTTAACTAAGGTGCTTAAATTGTCACAGCAGACTCACTTACTCGATAGTTTGCTTGATCATCAGATTGTGCTGCCATCGAGTTGCGGTGGCGGCGGTACTTGTGGTCAATGCCAAGTTAAGTTGGCGCCAACGATTAAAGTTACCTCGGCAGACGCGCAGCACTTTAGCCCCGAGCAATTGCAAGATGGTTTCCGTCTTGCTTGTCAGCATCATAGTGGCGAAATAAATAGTGGTGAAATAAAGAGTGGCGAAGTGAATAGCATGAAGGTGTTTAATGCCATTAGTGCTAAAAAACAGCAACTAACCCTGGTCAGCAGTGAGTTTATTAGCCCCTATATTAAAGAGCTTAGATTCAAAGTTAGCGATGGTAAGCGGTTGGTATTTAATGCGGGTGCCTATATGCGATTTTTAATTCCAGCGGCAAGTAATCGCTCGGTGCCGAGTCATTTACCCCTGCACCATGTTGATCATTGGCATCATGTTGAAGATATCCAATATCAATTCGACGCTTGCAGTCGCAGCTACTCATTAGCTAATCATGATAGTCAGGGTGATGAGTTGGTCTTTACGGTTAAAATTCAGGGTGCCCCACAAAACACTAGCCATAATCCCGGCGTTGGATCTAACTTTATCTGTAACCTCGATGTTGGTCATAGTATTGATGCCGTCGGACCATTTCAAGAGTTTGGGGTCAATAAACACAGCGGAAAAACTAAAGTGTTTATCGGTGCAGGATCTGGCATGGCGCCATTACAAGCGATCATCTTTGAACAGCTTGAAAAAGATAGTGCTGACCACCCGCTGTATTTTTATTTTGGTGCCCGTACCGAAATAGAGCTTATTTACGTTGAGAAATTTAAAGCATTAGCGTCTAAATATAAAAATTTCAACTATGTTCCTGTGTTATCGCGCAGTGATGATCATTGGCAAGGAGCTAAAGGTTATGTCCAGCATATTATGGCGCAAGATCTTGCGACCATTGATCGGCTTGAGAATATTGAGTTCTATCTCTGTGGGCCTAAACAAATGATGAAAGACACTATTGAGTTACTCAAAAGCTATGGCGTTAATGATGACACTATTGCTTGTGACGATTTTGTTAACTAACACCAAAATTAAAATAAAAGGAAAAATCATGTTAAAGAAAATTACTATTAATAAGCCTTGTTGTGCTATTTAGCAGCACCAGTATTGCTCATCAAAAAGAGCATGCCATTGTAAAATTCTCTGGTTTAGAGACGGCAGCTGCGAAGTGATTAAATCATTTCATCAAGCGATCCGTAGTGGCGATGTTGCTGCGGCATTACACCCGAATGTTTTGATTTTCAATGGCTAAAACTCAGCAAAAAGGCAGTTACAATAACAATGAATATGACTTTGTTAGTGGTGAATCGTAATCACTAGCGAAAGTAAATGCCAATGGCTAATTACCCACATTCACTGGTCAAATTAGGCTGCGATTCAGCTGCGTGTTTTATATTTAATCAATACCAGCCCTTATCGGTTGATATAACGAAAGTAAAAGAGAATTTAGCATGAAAATTATTACTAAAATATTATCCCTAATTGTAGTTGCCGTATTGCTACAAGCAACTGCTGCAGCTCACACCGTGATGACCTCTGCGTCACCTGAAAATGGTGCTGTGTTAACTCAGTCACCACCAACCTTTGAAGTAAGCTACAGCAAGGCGGTGCGTTTAGTGAAAATGACCCTTACCGGCAGTAATGACCAAAAGATTAGGTTGCCACAAAAATTAGCCAAAGCAATTAGCACCGATCATCGTGTTAAGTTACCAACGCTAGCGGTCGGAAAGTATAAGCTGAGCTGGATTTTAATGGGTAAAGACGGTCATAAAATGAAAGGAAAAGTGAGCTTTTCAGTGACTGGTAATCAGTAGCTGTGTTTGAGCTACTAATGAGCTGGGAATTTAGTGCTGTCAGTTTAAAAGTGCTATTTTTCTTAGCTGTAGCTGTCAGTATTGGCGGGTTGGCCACTATGGCAATAACTCGTCAATCGCCGTCTTTAGTTAAATGGCTGGCTGGCTACACCATAATCGGCGCAGGCGTGGCACTCATGACAATTTGGCTCCAGTTTGCTGTGCAAATTGGTGCATTTAATGAGGATGGGCTTAGCGGGATATTTGATCGTGACATCGCCTTGATGTTGCTCGATTCTAATGTCGGTATTGGCTCGTATTACCGAACCGTAGCGACCTTGTTAATATTGGCTGCGGCAGCACGTTGCTATACCCGCTGTGATTTGACTAAAAGTTCAATCGGCCTGGTGGTTGCTGGATCATTGCTTTTAGCATACTCCTATAGTGTGATGGGACATGTTTCTGAGTTAGGTGGTTTGGCCAAGATCGCAATTACCTTGCATATTATCGCGATTAGCTGGTGGTCAGGATCGTTAGTGCCGCTACAAATTGCCCAGCGCAAGCTAACGGTTCAAGCAACGCAACAGTTAATGGAACGCTTTGGTTTAGTTGCTCAAGTGATTATTGCTGTGTTAATCGCCAGTGGCGGCTATTTATTGTTTGAGCTAGTGGGGTCGGTTGAGCGGATGTTAACAACACCTTACGGGCAGGCTTTATCGGTCAAGTTAGGATTGGTCATCGTGATGCTAAGTCTGGGCGCGTTAAACAAATTGCGTTTAGTGCCACAACTAACTCAAGCGAATGGCATTAAAAATCTCACGCGCGCGATTAATATCGAAATGACGTTAGCGATTGTAATTATCAGCGTAACTGCATATTTCACCACAGTAATCGGACCTGGTTACTAAATATCCTGAAATCTAGCTAACAATAAAAGGGGCAGGGATGCCTCGCTTCTTTCCTTGCCGCTATCTAGCAAATTAATATAAATCAAAAAATATAAAGTATCTATATATTCACTCTTGCAATATAAATGCAAATCGTTATCATTCGCCCGGTTGTTTTTTATGATAATAGTCAGGGTTTAAACTAGAGATGAAACAAGCAAAGTAAGAAATTAGCGCGCCGCAGGATGCCAAAGCCGAGATGTGCGTATAGGGTAACGCAGGAGCAGTTATCGAGCTGTCAAAGAGCGACGATGTTTATGCCCTAGGAATAGCGATGAAGAAGATCCTTAAAAAAATACATTTGATTATTGCGCTGCTTAGTGTGATTTTTTTAGTTAATATTAGTATTAGTGGCTCGTTACTGGTGTTTGCTAAAGAAATTCAACATTGGCTGGCTCCTACCCAATGGACAGTTACTCCAACAACAGCCCCGTTACCGATTTCGGCCTTATTAAAGGCGGTGAATTTAGGGACTGATGATCAGGTTAAACAGATTTCAGTTGGCATCTCCCCTGAGCTAGCGTGGCAATTCAAAACCACTAAAGGTCATTATATTAGCGTCGACCAATACCGTGGGACGGTGCTTAATCAATATCAGCGAGAGCAAAGTTTCTATGGTTTTGTGATGGCGTGGCATCGCTGGCTGTTGATTACCACCGAGGAAGGAAAACGCCCGCTCAAGGTCGTTATTTCGAGTGTGTCATTACTATTGATTATCGAAGTATTAATCGGCGGTTGGTTATGGTTAAAACCAAAAAAACGACTCAAACGGCTTAAAATTCGATGGTCTAATAAATTGAAAGTAAACGTGATTCAGCTCCATGGTGTGATCGGAATTATTTGCGCTATTCCGTTAGTGCTAATGGCTTTCTCGGGGATGGCATTCCATTGGCAGGATCAAACTAAAGCGGTAGTAGAAACATTAACCCTTAGCGATATTGATACCGTTAATCACCCAAAGATCATTGAGCAAGATCCAAGTCAATGGCGGATTGATCATGCGATGAATGCTGGAATGATTGCAATAAAGCAAAGGCAAGCACAACTGACTCGGATTTATTTACCTGTGGGCGCTCAGCCGCTAAAACTGAGGGTTCGAATGCCAGATGAATTTTGGGGTTTCAGCTGGATTTGGCTTGATCCTACAACAGGAAGGATCATTGATAGTTTTGACGCCACCAAAACGTCTCTGGCAACCCGTATTTGGCACTTTAAGTACACCTTTCATGTCGGGGCCTTCTTTGGGCTGACAACACGTCTATTATGGCTACTGCTAGCACTATTACCTGGGGCGTTTGCGATAAGTGGTTTGTGGCTTTATTGGCAGCGTCGGCGATCATTTAAAGTTTAAATTGATCGATTAAGATCTGATGGGTAAAAGGGATCTTCAAATAGAAACCACGGGGCAGGGTCATGATCGTCTCCCCGTCGCGGCCTACGCCTTTGGTTAATGCCTTGGCGTTGGCTCCTTTTGGCCGCAATTGCAGTACCTGTCCTATTTTGGCGGTAATCGTGTTGATTTCACCTAATGCAATTAGCTCCATAATCTCTTCCCAATCTTGTTGCATCAAGCACTGTTCGCGCTCATTGGGCTGCCATATAAACGGACTGCCAATTTGGCGATCGCCAATCGCTAATGACTTGTCCGATAGGATCGGGATCCATAATACTTTTTTTAACTTGTTAAAAATATTCGATTGCGCCCAAGTTAAACCTCCAATTCCCGTTAATGGCGTAATGCAAACGTAAGTCGTCTCAAGCGGTTTACCAGCAGCGTTAATCGGAATGCTCTTTAGTTCGATCCCTAGCTCAGGAAAGTCCTGCTGTGGTTTTGATCCTGCCGTGGCACCTAATGCCAATTCTAACAAGTTCCCGATCCAGCCTTTGTTGCGGCGTAATGACTGTGGAACCTCAAGACCGAGATCGTTAGCGACTTGGCTTAGGGTTAAACCTGCCAGCATCTGTGCTCTATCTAACAGTTGTTGTTCACTGTAAGGACGCTCTACCATAAGGGATCCGTTGGACAATTATTTGATCAAGTGTGGCGAGTTTAGCGTAAGTTATGATCCTTTACCAACTGTACTGGTCAAATGTTAATCAATGAAAGTGATGCATTAGGATTACTTCGGTTATCTCTATGAAATATAGTGAAAATGCAGGTTTTACCCGCTTGCTGTTGGGTAACTTTTCACCAGATATTAGTTAAAAAGTAGTAGATCAAACAGCTGTGCACAAACTTATCCACAGTTTCGTTGGATAACTTATGATATTAGTAAGAAAACAAACTAATTTGAGCTTAATCACGCTTTTATTGAGCTAATTGAGGCTGGGTTAGGTGAATATTATACTATTATGTGGATAAACCCAATTACTGGTCAAAAAGTGAGCTGTGGTTTTTTTGTCAATAAATGATCCAAATTGAACAATTCAGATGATCTTAATATTATGATCACTAACCTGTGGGTATGTATTGTTAGTTGTTGTTATTTAAGTTGATTTAAAAATGGTAAATTAATGTATTTTTAGTAGTTTCCATAAACTATCGATTTCCGTTGGTGATAACTAGATCATTTTCAACAGTGATATCCACAGAAATAGTTAATAAATATTAGTTTAAAATTGTTATAGTGAATTAATTGTTAATAAAGCTAACTTAAGGTTAAAGTTATTCACTTGTCCCTGAATTAGTATTATTTTATCGGTAGTTCTGTTATAAGAGCTATATATTAAGAGAAAAGCGTTAGTGTTAAAGGAAACGATGTGATTGACGGTGATGGTTATCGCGCCAATGTGGGTATAATAATATGTAACGGTTTCGGACAGGTCATGTGGGCCCGGCGTTATCGTCAACATTCTTGGCAGTTCCCCCAAGGCGGAATTGACGAGGGTGAGAATGCAGAACAAGCAATGTACCGTGAACTCTTTGAAGAAGTTGGTTTGCGACCTGAGCATGTCAAAATTTTAGGGTCGACTCGTTCTTGGTTGCGTTATAAATTACCTGCAAGAATGGTAAGGCACGACGCGAAACCTGTTTGTATCGGTCAAAAGCAACGCTGGTTTCTATTAAAATTGGTCGGTGATGAAAGTAAGATTGATCTGTTGCACTCTAATCACCCTGAGTTTGACGATTGGCGTTGGGTCAGTTATTGGTATCCTGTGCGTCAGGTTATTTCATTTAAGCGCGATGTTTATCGTAAAGCGATGAAAGAACTGGTTAGTTTATGCATGCCTATTTCAAAGAAAGATTCGTTTCATCGTTAATTGCTGATGTCTTTTGATGCTAACTTAGATTGAATCTGGTTAATTAATGGTGCTTCTTGTAGAATACAGCCTTTAAATTTTACGGGGATTTTCGTGTGGATATCGCGCTAGAAATTTTTATGTGGTGTCTCGCTTTAGGGGCTCTATCTGGCTTTCTTGCTGGTTTATTAGGGATTGGCGGCGGTCTGGTTATTGTTCCCGTTTTGATTGCTTTATTGCCTTTGACTCTCATTGAGCCACAATTGTTGATGCCAATGGTGTTGGGTACCTCCTTAGCCGCAATCTTACTTACGTCAATTTCAGCCTTGCTCGCACATAAACGTTCAGGCAATATTCCTGTCAAAATACTGCCGCCGTTAATCT